>JBAVYC010000810.1:0-3295 GCA_049698595.1 Desulfobacterales bacterium
CGCACTTCCAGCCCGTTGTCCCCTTCGGAAACCAGCGGTTTATCGTCCAGGCTGTAGCGAATGAAAATAACCCCTTTGGCGCGCGCCTCCTTGTAAAGGATTTCCCGCTCCCCGAAGGTCCGCATATCGCGGTATAAAATGTATACATTGGTGTCCGGCTGACGGTCTTTAATGGCAATGGCCTGGGAGACGGATGTCGTACAGCAGATCCTGGAACAATACGGCCGATTTTCGTCCCGTGATCCCACACACTGGATGAATACAACGCTGTCGGCATCCCGCAGCATTTCAGGATGCTGTTCGATATCATGCCAGTGCATCACATTTGGATTTTTGCCGTACAGATACTCATCGGTGTCCGATGCCTCTGCTCCTGTGGCAATCACGGTCGCTCCGTGATGCACTATCCGGGTCAAATTGCCGGAAGTCACTTGGGTTTCAAAATTGCCCACAAATCCCCCGGCATTGGTTACCTCGGCCTCAAGCATCACGTCTATATCCGGGTGTTTTTCAACCCGGGCCGTCAGGTCGTTTAAAAACGACGGCACATCTTTACCCCGCCAGGTCGAAGCAATATCAAGGGCCGCTCCGCCCAGTTCGGCTGATCGCTCGACAATGACCACCGGAAAACCCTGGTCGGCCAGGCTGAGAGCGGCGGTAATCCCGGCGACACCGCCGCCGACGACCAGGGCACTCTTATTGATTTCGACCGCAAGATCCGGTATCGGTTCCAGCAGCGCTGTGCGGGAAACAGCCATGCGCACGAGGTCTTTGGCTTTTTCAGTCGCAGCAGCCTTATCATCGGAATGCACCCAGGTGCACTGGTTGCGGATATTGGCCATGTCAAACAGATAAGCATTCACACCGGCATTACGGATGGTTTCCTGAAACAGCGGCTCATGGGTTCTGGGCGTACAGGCCGCCACCACGATACGGTTGAGCTTTTGTTCGCGAATAACTTCCACCATTTTATCCTGGGTATCCTGACTGCAGGAGAAAAGGTTTTCCTCGGCATAGACCACATGGGGCAGACTTTTGGCGTATTCGGTCACTGCGGGAACATCGGCAATGCCGCCGATGTTAATACCGCAATTGCAGACAAAGACGCCGATGCGCGGCGGTTCGTCGGCAACGTCATTTTCCGGGGGAAATTGTTTCTCCCTGACCAGGGTTCCCCTGGCGGGCGACAGGGTTATGCCGGCGGCGCAAGCCGCCGCACTGGCCTCCATCACCGACTGCGGAATATCCTTGCATCCCTGGATAACACCGGCAACATAAATACCGGGTCTTGAAGTGGCCACCGGATCAAAGTCATCGGTTTCTACAAAATGATATTTATTGAGTTCAACGTCCAGTCGTTTGGCCACTTCCACGGCTGAATCCGATGGTTCCATACCGACGGAGAGCACCACCATATCAAAATCTTCAATGATCCTCTCACCCGCATCGGTGACGTATTCCAGAGCCAGTGTACCGCTTTCATCTATCTGATTAACGGTGTGGACCTTTGAACGAATAAAGCGGATACCATCAGCCTTGGCCCGGTCGTAATACTTTTCAAAATCTTTACCATGGGTGCGCATATCCATGTAAAATATGCTGCCTTGAAAATCCGCACCCAGGTGTTCCCTGGCGATGACCGCCTCTTTGATGGCGTACATGCAGCAGACCGATGAACAGTATTCGTTGTCGCATTTATTCAGATCCCGCGACCCGACACATTGCAGCCAGGCAATTTTTGCGGGTTCTTTTTGATCCGAGGGACGTAGCACGTGACCGGCCGTGGGTCCGCCGGCAGAAAGGAACCTTTCAAATTCCATACTGGTCACAACATTGGGCAATTTGGCGTGCTGGTAATTGTCAAAAACCAGCGGGTCAAATGTTTTAAACCCGGCAGTCACAATGATGGATCCCACGTTGAGCGTAAGTGGCTCTTCTTTGTCATCGAAATTGATGGCGTCGGTGGGACAAATCTTTTTGCAGGCACCGCATTTACCCTTTTTAAGAAAAATACATCTGTCCGGATCGATGGCATATTTGAGGGGCACGGCCTGGGCATAAGGGACATAAACTGCCTTGCGCTTGACAATCCCCTCATTGAACTCATCGGATGTTTTAGCCGGACATTTTTCAGCGCAGGCGCCGCAGGCAATGCACTTGTCCATGTCCACATAACGGGGAAATTTGTTTACGGTAACGGTAAAATTACCTTCCGTTCCGTCAATAGCGGTTAATTTTGATAGAGTGAGCAGTTCAATGTTCAGGTGCCGGCCGACCTCGACCAGTTTGGGTGAGATAATTCACATGGAACAGTCGTTGGTCGGAAAGGTCTTGTCCAACTGGGCCATGGCACCGCCGATAGCCGCGGACTCCTCAACGAGATATACGAAATAACCGGAATCAGCCAGATCGAGAGCCGCCTGCATCCCGCTGATACCGCCGCCGATTACCATCACAGATCCTACTGTGTTGTCTTTGCTCATAACATTCATCCTGTGGACTCAAAATTTAGTTAGACTGTTTCTTGATCTTATGTTGCTTAACACTTTAATTTCAATAAAAATATAACAAAAAAAAAGGTGCGTATGGATCTTCGATACCTCCTTATTTCCAATGGTATCGATCCGTCGCGTTCCAACTTGCCGAATCGGTCAGACTATCATTCCATAAAATTCTGTCAAGGATAATCGACGTTTTTTATTAAAAAATTCCGAGTCATACCAAAAAATTCAATCCTTTGAATTCTTTATGAAAATCATCGATAATTCCTACAAAACCAGTCGTGAAAAAAAACTATTGAAATCGTGGCGCTAACCGTCTATAAGGGTCGATCTAGTAATGTTCAAATCATTATTCTAAAGTGGAGGTGGAGCATGCAGCTAAAACGCAAATTCGAGGCTGGGGAATTTGCCATCCTTGCCGAAATGGAACCGCCCAAGGGAGTGGACACCTCCCGCATGGTAGCCAATGCCAAAAGGGTCAAGGACGACGTGGATGCATTTGTGGTGCCTGAGATGAGCAACGCCGTCATGCGCATGAGTTCGCTGGGAGCTGCCATGATCTTTCAGCAACAGGGAATGGAAGCAGTGGTCCAGGTTTGCTGTCGCGACCGCAACCGGCTCGCCCTGCAGGCCGACCTGCTGGCGGCTTTTGGCTGCGGCATTCCCAACGTGATGGCGGTCACCGGCGAAGATCCCAGTTACGGCGACCACCATCAGGCCCGGCCGGTCAATGATATCGACATATTCGAATTGCTCCAAACTATTGAGGAATTGCAAAACGGTCGGGATATGGC
>JBAVYC010000811.1:0-1570 GCA_049698595.1 Desulfobacterales bacterium
ACTGCAATCTTCGCCATACTCAATTTTACGTGCACCGGCCAGACGCAGAACGTCTTCTCTTATTTCCAAAGTCAATTCCTCTTTTTTTACTCCAGGCAATTCAGCGGCCAACACCAAGTCCCCTTCCTTCTCAAACAAATTGATGAAAGGATAAACCCCACGGCCGGTTGTACTGGCCTCAAAAAAGTTTGTATCCCTCGCTTGCTCCACTGCTTTCTGGATCGCTATATCCAACTCGCTTGATAATTTTCCAAACATAACCCCTCCTCATTTAATTATGAAGTTTATATATACCCACCACATAAATCATGATGGCGCCAATTAACATCGGTAAAAATGCCATAATCGTGTTGCAAAAACATCCCACGTCGCTCTAACAACAGTTGTAATCTGAATTTGTTTCTCGATTTTGTTTAAACTAAAATGCTATCAAAGCGCTGGGTTTTTAAATTTTTCAACGCATTCCTTTCGAATAGAACTTTTCGCTGTATTCTTTAACCATTCTGCGGGCGGAAAACCGGGCGGCATTACTTTTCATTGCCGCCTTCATCGCCTTGACCCAATCCTGCGGAACGCCGCTTTCAGACGTCTTGTAATAAAGCGGTATGATCTCATCTTCCAGAATACGGTAAATCTTTTCGGCATCATTGCCGTCCGGGTTCACAGAACTTGCATCATGTTCCACCGCCCAACCGTTTTTCCCGTTGAAGCCCTCCACCCACCAACCGTCTAATATGCTCAAGTGGGGGACACCGTTCAGTCCAGCCTTCATGCCGCTTGTCCCGCAGGCCTCAAAAGGAGGCAGCGGATTGTTCAGCCATATATCCACCCCGTGCACCAGGTACTGGGCCAATTGCTCGCCATAATCCTCCACAAAGGCAATTCTGCCTCCAAGCTGCGGGTCACGGGCCAGGTTGATCAGGCTCTGCAACAGCCGTTTGCCGGGATCGTCTGCCGGGTGGGCTTTGCCGGCAAAGATGATCTGGATGGGGCGCCAGCGGTCCTTGAAATGCTTTTTAAGACGCTCCAGATCCTGGAAGATTAACAAGGCTCTTTTGTAGGTGGCAAACCGGCGGGCAAAGCCGAGCGTAAGAACCGAGGGCTCCAGAAAAGCGCCCCCGGTCAGCATGATGGAGGCGCTGGCATCCCCGTTGGCCCAGCGTTGGCGTGTGCGCTCCCGGATGGCATCGATCAGTTTTACCTTGAGCCAGTGGTGCGTCTGCCACAACTCGGTGTCGGGGACGTTGTCGAGAAGCTGCCAGATGGCCGGATCGTCATGCTCATTCAGCCAATCGGCCCCGAGGTATTTGTCCAGCAAGAGCTTGATTTTCGGTTCGATCCAGGTGGGTACGTGGACGCCGTTGGTGACGTAATCGATGGGGATCTGATCTTCCGCCACGTCCGGCCATAGGCTTCGCCATATCTTCCGGGTGACTTCGGCGTGCCGTTTGCTCACAGCGTTGCGATAGCCGGATAACTTCAGCGCAAAAGCTGTCATATTGAATCCGGCACCCGGTTTTTCCGGATGGATTCCTAATTGGAAAAACGCGTCGCGATCAAGACCCAGGTC
>JBAVYC010000812.1:0-2076 GCA_049698595.1 Desulfobacterales bacterium
AAAAAGGCTGTTTAAAAGTGCCAAGGCATTCGCTCCGAAATTGCCTTTTGACGAGGCCGACATCCTTATCATCGATGAAATGGGAAAGGACATCAGCGGCACCGGTTTCGACACCAAAGTCGTCGGCCGGATCGGATTGCCCCTGGTCACCGCAGAACCGGAGCGCCCAAAAATAAAGCGCATCGTGGTTTGCGACCTTACGGAAGAATCCGAGGGCAATGCCGTGGGGGTCGGGATTGCAGACATTATTACCCGGCGCTTGCTAGACAAAATTGATATGGAGGCACTCAACATCAACACGATCACCGGCGTCTGTCCGGAAATGGGCAAAATTCCGCTGACAATGAAAAATGATCGGGAAGCCGTTGAGATCGCGACAAAATGCGTGGGCTTAATTCCCAAAGACAAATTGAAAGTCATGCGAATTAAAAATACGGCGCTGTTAAGTGAAGTTGACGTTTCGCAAGCCTACGAAGCAGAACTTGCCGCGCGCCGTGATCTCAAAGTCGTTGTGGGTAAAAGGACGATGGGTTTTGACGCTGATGGCAATCTGCTGCCGTTTTCTGTCTAGCGGCTTAAACTTTCTCGGTGCAAGTCCACTTGTTGATTTTTCTTAAACCGCCCTTATTGGTGTCAAAAACCTCACTTTAAGTCCAAAGAACGGTACGATTTTTAGCATAAACCCCTAAGTTTTAGCGTTCGCGGTGGTCCGACCCTCGTTCCTCAATTGATTATCGTGATGTCATATTTATGAAATATACGGTCGGCAGTAACGACCGGGAGATTCTCCAATTGGGCGGTTGCAATGATAAATCGGTCGCACGGATCTTTATGCACCATAGGTAGTTTGGTCGAAGCGATGGCGATCTTGCTGGAGAGTAAAACTTCAGTAAGACTATGCTTGTCTATCACTTCAAAATACCAACGCTCCGCATCGCAGGGCAGTTCTAATCTGCCCTTTACAGATGCATAGGCAATTTCAAAAGCCGAGATGGATGAGACGTATACTGCCGGTGCCTCTTCGATCTCCTGTTTGGCTCTCTCCGACAAACTTCCTCCACCCATAGCTAGCCAAATCATGGCGCAGGTATCCAATAGCATCTCAGTCAAGCTCCCAGTCTGCCTGCGTTAACGGTGCCGTCAAATCGCATTTCACCTTCACCTTGCTCAAAAAAGGATCTGGTTCAAGTCGACTTTTTGTCTGGTGAGGTACCAGATCCGCGATCGGCTTTCCATTGCGACAGATGGTGAACTTTTCACCTTGTGTTTCGACCTGGGCTAAAATGGAAGATAGATTTGTTTTGGTTTCATGCACATTGAGTGCTTTCATTTTTTATATCTGCCTTTAAGGATATGGTTTCAAATCGATTCAAATCATCAGTCTTTGTGTAAACATCCTTTTTTTATATATTCAAAAATTAACTTAGTCCACTTAACCAACAAAGTCAATAAGGAATCTTCTAGTCCGGGAAAATTTTTTGGAACATCCTAAAATTATAACATTCTTTTCCTATAAAAGCTTTATAGACAGCGTTTAGGCGATTTTTCACCACGCTTACCGAAATGTTAACAGACGACTGCGAGATGCTTAAAGTTATAATTTAATGGGCGTCCCCAAAATCCCACGTGTAGATGATTAGGAAGTGGTATATATACTGCATCGATTTCTGGAGCGTTCAGTAAGCCATACGCCTTTTGAATGCCCAATTTCATTGTCGCGGCTTGGGCTTTTTCGATCCTGTTTGAGGCGATCGCTATGATTTCGCAGAACTCGCTTTGTTGTATAGCGGGAATGACTTTCTCAATTCCAATATTTGCGGTGCTTAATACACCCCATCGAACTTTATTCATGTTACCATTCTCCTTTTGTAATACCTGAATACGGTGAATTGTATATAGGCTTCAGCTTCAGCACAACATATTGAAGCACCCATTAACACAAACAATAGCCTTCTGTATAGCTTAAGCTGGTTTTGTTGTCAAGATTAATATTTTTACGCCGGGGTTGAAATTTCAGGCCGTTTTTTGCATAGCTCACCGGTTTGCCTATAGCTGGATTTTTTATAAGTAGGTTTC
>JBAVYC010000813.1:0-4316 GCA_049698595.1 Desulfobacterales bacterium
GATAACAGGTGATAAAAAAATCAGGGAATATAAAGTTTCGATTGTTTGGTAGGCTCACCGTTGAGCTCAACGCACGCTGCCCCCTTAGGTGGTTTAGATCGTTATGATGGTTGATTAGGTTGATTAAGGGAAAGAAGGATAAAGGTTAAAGGAAAAAAAGTTGATTGAGTTGTATGTTGTGAGTTGGGGGTTGTAAGTTGCAAATATTGGGACACGGATTGAACGGATTCACACGGATTATTATTTGAGTCAATTTAGGTGTGAATTTCGAATTCCATTGCCTCCAGCCTCCGTCTTCCATCACATTGTTCATCCTAATCATCCAACCATCCCAACTTCTCAACTTCTATCTTTTCCCACCTTCTCAACTTCTATCTCGCCACCCTTCAGCTTCCCAGCTTCGCAACTCCCCAGCATCTTCCCCATGCCCCAATGCTCTATGCTCTCTGCCCTGTGCTCTCTGCTTTCTCCTTGACCTTTGCCTTCAGCCAGTCAATCCAGGGCTGGAAGCCTTCCTCGGTTTTGGCCGAAATTTCAAAAACCGGCATGCCCGGGTGGATCTGACGAATAAAATCAATCGCCTTTTGCTTGTCATAATCCAAATAGGGCAACAAATCGATTTTGTTCAACAGGGCCACCTCACATTCTCTGAACATCAGGGGATACTTGGCCGGTTTATCTTCGCCTTCCGTGACACTTAAGACAACTACCCGGGCGTCTTCGCCGATATCAAATTCAGCCGGACAAACCAGGTTGCCCACATTTTCGATAATCAGCAAATCAATGTCATCCAAATCCAGCCCCCCCGCTGCCTTCTCGATCACATGGGCGGCCAGGTGGCAGTCACCCCCGAATTCGTCGGTGTTGATTTGTACTACCGGGACACCGCTGACGGCAAGCCTGTCGGCATCATTGGTGGTGCAAATGTCACCGACGATCACGGCACTTTTAATCTCCGATGCAATCTGGGCCAGGGTCTTCTCCAGAATGGTGGTCTTGCCGGAACCCGGCGAACTCATCACATTGAGAACGAAAATTCCTTTGGCGGCAAATATGCTGCGGTTCTGCTCCGCCATTTTATCGTTGATGTCAAGGACCCTGCGAACCACTTTGATTTCCCGGGTGCCGCTCTTTTTAGTTGTAATTCCGCTGCCGCCGCTGTCCGGATGAGGATGAGGATGACGCGAACCGTCGTGATGGTAACGTTTTTGTGTCTTAAAAAACTTTTCAAGAAACATGATTGTCCTTTTGAGCTATTTCGATGGATTCGATATCTAGCTCCCGGCCGGAAAGAATTTCCAGAGAGCCGCTATTGCAATTTTCGCAGATAAATGCCGGGCCGTTAATGGTCCAATGGGTGTCGCAATCCTTGCACCGGGCCATTACGGGTAATTCCTGGATAACAAGTTCAGCGCCGTCAAGGGGCGTGTCCTTGATGGCAACATCAAAACAAAACCGCAGGCTGTCCGGCACAACAGCGGCCAGCTTACCGATTTTTAAATTAATCTTTTCAACCCGCACATCGCCGGCATCCGCCGGTATGGAATCGGTGGCGATCTCAATGATCTGCAACGCTATGCCCATTTCGTGCATACGGTTTGGCCCTGTTCATGGAGCTAACATATCGAAAAAAAATCTAAATCTAAAACTTGATGGCCGGCTTTTCTATCTAATAGTGGCTGACTTGAAACGTTTTGAAAATTTGAGGTTCGGATTTGATTCGGATTTCGAAATTCGAATTTAATTTGAAGACTGTCAATATGGATTTTTGGACTTTGGCCTGATTATATAAACACCTCGGCGCACAGTTCCCCAAGTACGCCAAGGTTTTTACAAACATGGATCCCGGCGCCTTCCATGGCTTCAATCTTTGCTTCAGCGGTACCACTGCCGCCGCTGATGATAGCACCAGCGTGCCCCATCCGCCGCCCCGGCGGAGCGGTCAAACCGGAAATAAAACCGACTACCGGTTTACTCATTTTTTCCGACACAAATGCCGCAGCTTCCTCCTCGGCAGTGCCGCCGATTTCACCGACCATTACGATCCCCTTGGTATCCGGATCCTTTTCAAAGGCATCAAGGCAGTCAATGAAATTGGAGCCGATAATCGGATCGCCGCCGATGCCGACACAGGTACTCTGTCCGATTCCCTGCAGCGATAATTGGTTGACGACCTCATAGGTCAAGGTCCCGGAACGTGAAATCACCCCCACAGGGCCAAAAGGTTTATGAATCGGGCCTGGCATAATTCCGATTTTGGCCTCGCCGGGCGTGATGATTCCCGGGCAATTGGGACCAATCAGACGCGCGGGTTTTCCTGCCAGATAGTTCATTACCTTCATCATGTCCAACACCGGAATTCCTTCGGTAATCGCTACAATGACTCCGAGGCCGGCATCAGCGGCTTCCATTATGGCATCGGCGGCAAAGGCCGGCGGAACAAATATCAAACTGCAGTTTGCACCGGTGTCAGCCACCGCGGCCTTAACCGTATTAAACACGGGGACATCATCCATTTTCTGCCCGGCTTTTCCCGGTGTGACCCCTGCCACCACCTTGGTGCCGTAAGCAACACACTGGCGGGTATGAAACTGCCCTTCGCGGCCGGTAATGCCCTGAACCACTACGCGTGAGTTTTTGTCAACAAAGATGCTCATTTTTAAGCCTGTAATTTCGACCGTTTAGTTCGTTAGGATCGTTGAGTGCATTCAGGCCGGTACCATGGTTAGACCTGCCCTGGTTGATTGGTTAATTCGTTGATTAGTTGATTGAGGAAAAAAGGGAGTTATCCTTCTCCTAGCTTTGAGCTTTCAGCCTTGAGCTTTGAGCTTTTCCCCAATGCCCCATGCCCTATGCACCATGCTCTATGCTTGGCTCTACGCTTTTAAAATTTCTGTAACTTTTTGCGCCGCATCCTTCAAATCGGTGGCGGTGGTCAATTTAAGACCCGATTCGGCCAGTATTCGACGACCTTCTTCAATATTGGTGCCTTCCATGCGAACCACCACTGGAACGTTGATATTGGTTTTTTGGGCCGCCTTCACAACGCCTTCGGCCAGCACATCGCATCGCAGGATGCCGCCAAAAATATTAATCAGAATGCCCTTCACGTTCGGGTCGCTTAAAATGATCCTGAAACCGTTTTCGACCATCTCGGAACTGGCTCCGCCGCCCACGTCCAGAAAATTGGCAGGCTCGGCCCCGGCATGTTTGATCAGGTCCATGGTGGCCATCGCCAGACCGGCGCCATTTACCATGTTACCGACATTCCCATCCAAATTGATGTAGTTGAGGTTAAATTTAGAAGCTTCCACCTCGAGGGGGTCTTCTTCACCCAGATCCCGGTATTCAGCGATGTCCTTGTGGCGAAACAGGGCATTGTCATCAAAATTGATCTTGGCATCCAAGGCAATAACGGTTTCTTCGGCCGTAATTACCAGAGGATTGATCTCGACCAGCGAACAGTCGTTGTCAACAAACAGCCGGTAAAGATTTTTTAGCATGGCAACGAACGGTTTTATGATGGCCGGCGCTAAATTAAGGCCGAAGGCGACCTCCCGGCAGTGATACGCCTGAATGCCCAGAAGCGGGTTGACGGGAACCCTGATAATTTTTTCCGGAGTTTCGGCGGCCACTTCCTCAATGTCCATTCCACCGGCTTCACTGGCCATCACCACTATCTTGGCGATAGCTCGATCCGGAATGATGCTCAAATAGAGCTCTTTTTGAATGTTCAGTCCCTGCTCCACCAGGACCTTCTTGACCCGCCTACCCCCGGGGCCGGTCTGAGGGGTGATCAAATCCATACCGATAATCTGACCGGCAACGCTTTGCACCTCCGACTCGGATTGGGCCAGTTTTACCCCGCCGCCTTTGCCCCGACCGCCGGCGTGAATCTGAGCTTTGACCACCACCGGATACCCTCCCAGGGTTTTGGCGATCCCGGCGGCGTCCTCAGGACTAATCGCCGCACGGCCTTCCGGAATGGGAATACCGTACTTTTTAAACAACTCCTTGGCCTGATATTCGTGAATTTTCATTGGCGACCGTTTCGTTCGTAATGTTCGTTAGGATCGTTTAGATCTTCCCGGTTAAACAAAAAAATCTGACCTCCAACCTCTGCCTTCTGGCCTCTGACATCTGGCCTCTGACCTCTGCTTTCTGGCCTCTTTCTTCTGATCTCTGACCTCTGTCCTCTGACCTCTGACCTCTGACCTCTGACCTCTGACCTCTGACCTCGGTCTTTATCCAATCACACAGAGCACATCGCCCTTGGCCACGGAATCTCCACTGCTGAAATTGATGGCTTTGACGTT
>JBAVYC010000814.1:0-1526 GCA_049698595.1 Desulfobacterales bacterium
ACCACAATTCCGGCAGGGGTGCCAAGTATACCAGGTCGCGCAGACCGGTTGAACCGGTTGGGGTCAGTTCCGAGATGACAAAAAGCGACGCACTTAAACTGGAATACAGAATCAAGCAATTACCGGCGAACAGAAAAATAACGGAGCTAAATAGGGAGCAGATGCGGATGACCGTCAAACAGGAGCTAAAAGCGCTGCAAAATGAATTCAAGGCTCTGGGTACAAAAGTGGAAAAGCTGATAAAAGCGGTTGAAAAAGCGGAGAAGACTCAAGCCAAGGCAGCGAAAGCTAAAACAGTGAAGAAAGCGCCATTGAAACAATCCAAATTCAGGTCTAAATTAAGTTAACCCAAAAAAATAAAATTAATTCAACCATCTTACAGCCGCTTTATTATCGCATGCTGAGAGGCGGTTTGCAAAGCGCTGCAGACCGCCTTTTTTTAGGTTTTAGACCCTTATATCCGATTAATGCTTGACAAATGGAAAATTTAGAATTATTAATATTACTAATACAAAACAATTCTAATATTGAAATATTAATAATATTAAATATTTTTGAATCGCATTGGCAATCAACCCTGTTTTCTTTAGGATTTTTAACTAATAGAACAAAAAACATCCCGGCACATATCCACACCACGGATGTCGGAATAACAATGCAGCCGGACGGACGACAAGGAGAAATAAAAAATGAATTCCAAACATTCGGAAAGGTTAGGTACGGGTAGCCTGGTAGCGTTCATTATATTGTGTAGCGCCTGGTTTCTAAATGTTTCCGGGCTGTTAAGTAGATTATTTTAACAGCTCTTTGGCGATGTCAACACTTTCCCCGGCATCAGCGGCGTAGCCGTCGGCCCCGATCTGCCGAGCATATGTTTCATTTACAGGCGCACCGCCCACCATTACCTTGACTTTATCTCGCAATTCATATTTTCTCTAAAACCAATTCTTTACACTTTTGGGCAGCTCCCGGTGAGTCATAACCATACCCGTCCGCGCCGATTTGATCGGCAAAGGCCCGGGTTACCGGTGCACCTCCCACAATTATTTTAACGGAATTTCTAAGGCCGGTCTCCTCCAGGGCAACAATGGTGTTTTTCATTTAAGCAGGGGTCTTATTTCTTCAATGAACAGAGGGCAGATAACGGAAGAAGGAAGTCGGAAAGGTTTGATATCAGATTTCAGGATTTGTTTTTTACTCAATCAACTTAATCAACTCTGTCAACTAATCAACCATGAATATCCGATACCCGATGTCTTTTTTTCCGACTTCCCTCCGGGGCGGAGGCCGCATTCCGAAATCAAATGGCTCTGTCATCTGTAATCTGACTTCTGTCGTCCGTCTTCTGTCCTCTGCTTGCTATGCCATTTTTACCCGCAACCCGCAACGCGTAACCCGCAACCCATCAATCGGCCTCATCGGTGTCCGATAACACACACAGCGCCGAAGACGACTGGTAGGGCAGGGTGCCTTCAACGGCAACCTCGGCTTCGGCACCACCCGCTGCCGCCCCCGGTACGCGAAAG
>JBAVYC010000815.1:0-11008 GCA_049698595.1 Desulfobacterales bacterium
AACCTGGATCAACTAGGATGTCCCAACGTCACCGAACGGTTGATACTGATTTATATTGCCTCAGCCTCGGCTGCTGAAATATCAAAAAACATGCAGCCGCTATCTTTTTGTGTCTTTGGGAGAAGACAATTATTTCATGTACGGCTTAAACCGGAAAAATTTCACTCGCTGAAGGTTGACTTTTTAGAAAAAAAACAGCACGGCGAAATTCGTCGTCGCGGCGAGGTCGAAGCTCTCAAGATCGCACTCGAGAGCCAGCCGCTGGCGTCGGATCTAAAAAAGGTAGAAGACTTCTCATTTCTTGGATTTCAGGAGGACATTGCTATTTTCATCGATCCCGTGTCAGACTTACCCATACAATTAAGCGGTAAAATTTCCATGATCGGCAATGTTACCATAAAGCTGCACGAAGTTCGGTTGAAATAAAGAGCCGGTTGGATTTAAAAAATTTAAAAGTACAGCCACTAAGACACGCAGGCACTAAAAAATGAATATCAGGATGTAAATTCGTCGCTAGATAAACGTTTGCCCATCAACCCATTTCACATCAAGCATCCTCATGTAAAGGATTCCGATTTCTTCTGACAATTGAATTCTTGCCCTCCTCTCTCATCCCATTTCTGCTTAAGGTTTCAATCAAAACGCCGATAGCGTTTTAAGCGAATGCGCCCGGGCGCCATGTTGTTTTCGTGGCCGCCTCCGTGGCTCTGACTCGCTTTTGAATAAACGCAAAATAAACATTGAGGTGTATAAATTGAAACCTGCTCGAATATACAGACGTATATGGTGGAAATTTGTGATTAATCTCGCTATTTTGTTCCTGGTCACCTCACACAGTCCGGCCAGCGCCCCTGATAACATAACGGCACTTTATCTGCCATCACATTGCTTTACCGAACGCAAAATCGAGGAGTTCGTACATTATGCAAAATTAGCGGGAATCAATGCCGCTGTTTTGCATGTCAAAGATCCTCATGGACGAATCCGATGGAAATCCAAAAATTTGCAAGCCGCTGCAGTCGGAGCCGTCGCCTCGACCGGATTGGTAGAAAGCACTTTGAGACAGCTTAAAGCCCAGGGTTTTTGGACGGTTGCAAAACTGGATGTGTTCGCGGATCATCAACTGGTAACCAAACGTCCCGATCTGGGAATCATTGACATTCAATCCGAAGACCCATGGTCGGACAAAAAGGGGTTGTATTGGTCAAATCCTTTTAACCAAAAGGTGTGGGAATACAATCTAGCGCTTTGCAAAGAGCTCGTCATGCTCGGGTTTGACGAAATTCAATTTGACTATATCCGATTTCCCAGTGATGGTGATCTCTCAGCCATTCAATATCCGCTCAAAACAGGCCAATTGAACAAGACTCAGTGCATCGGCAAATTTTTGGAATCGGCACATACCCAGTTAAAACCCATGGGAGCGACCATCTCGGTTGATCTATTTGGGATGGTGGCCTGGAAAACAGTGGATTTCGGGGTGGGTCAAGTGATCGAGACCATTGCACCCTACGTGGATGTCATTTGTCCGATGCTCTATCCTTCTCATTTTCCTTCAGGTTTTTTGGGTAAAAAAAAACCAGGGGAACATCCGCAGGAAATTATGGAATTAAGCATGCTGCGGATGAAAAGCCGCACCGGCAAAATAATACGACCCTGGGTTCAGGGATTCTGGTATAATCCCGGTGATATAAATGCACAACTCGATGGAATTTCGGAGAGTGGAACATCCGGCTGGTCCGTTTGGAATCCCTCCGGAAATTATTCAACCACCTACCGGGCGCTTGCGGCAAGGTTGAATCAAACATTTCCGGCCCCTCAATTCTATCCGCCGGTTACACAAATAATCCAAAACGATGAGCGCGTCATCCCGGGAAATCATCGTGTCGTCAATTTTACCAATTATAAACAGGGATACTCCATTGTCTCCCTGGAAGAATCCAAAAATGGCAGAAAAAGTGCCTACTCAACGCTCATCCAGGTAATGGAGACCTTAGACGAGGGGATTATGGACCAAATTTTAGCAACCCGTGAAATCCCCGTCTCACGACTGACCTGTAAATATAACAAAAAGGTACGCCTCGCTGAATTGCTGTGCATGGACCTGCAGATTGATCCGCGTCGTTTACGTCCCCAAACGATTTATATTGACTGGCAAAACGGCTGCCGGTTCAGCCAGACGATACCCGAAGATCGGCTGATCAATTACCGGATTGCCGGAGAAGCGGTATTTGCCAGGGATCAAGATATTTATGCGATTTTGTCAAAACATTTGTAATGCATAGGTTGCCGCATTGGCGCAAATGGTCTGTTGAATTTTCTTTCAGCTTCGCGCTTCTAACATCCAGCTCTTTTGGTTCGAACCGCTAGCCTCCACCGTCTTTAGGATGGGCTTCATAAGCCGGTGACCAAATCCGGCTACTTCTTTCTATTTCCCTTCTTCCACCGTTTTCCGGAAGTCAAAGGCCTCTCCAAATTTATTTGAAATATGTGCCAACGTTGAATCAACGCTGATCATTGCTTTGACGCCTCGGGTAAAGTCTGATTCAATGCATCGTGACAGGTCGGCGTTATTTTTTATATTATCATTTTGAGTCGTTTATGGTAAAAGATGTCAGTTTAGTGGATTAATTGGTGATCGTTCTTTTTTAATGAACTACAGCAGGTGCAAACCGTATGAATGTTTCAAAAAGAAATTTCGCAAAGTCGCCTTTGGGTCCCAACCCGCTGAACTCAGTTAAAAAAGCGGAGTTCAGAACCAAAGTGGACACCGCTATTATTGGCAAGTATTCGGATTCGATGGTGCTGGCCGTCTTCTTTGTAGCCATCATCTATTGGGTGCTGGATTCCATTTTGAATATATTTTTTTCAAATAAGTTTAATCTCATTGCCGAGCTCATCGGCCCAGATCTGTACGATATTTATCTACGCGTAATCGTGTTGTGCCTGTTCATTTTGTTTGGCTCCCATGCGCAGTCCATTATTAACAAATTAAAGGAAGCGAAACAAAAGCTAAATGAATCCGAGGAGCTGTGGCGCTCCCTGATAGCTACCGCACCGGACATGATTATCGCGGTGGATCAAAAAGGCATTATTCGCTTTATCAATCAGAACATATCGAAACTGCCCCGTGAAAAAGCCATCGGTAAAAGTATGTACCACTTTCTCCCCACGCAATATCGTGATCTCGCGCAGGACTGTATCGAAAGTGTGTTTAGGACCGGAGAGCCGGAAAGATTCGAAGTGCGCATGGGCTCTGAACGCAAACCTAAATGGTATACCTACCGCATCGGCGCTTTAAGACTCGACCGAAAAGTCATCGCTGCAACCATCATTTCCTCCAACACCACTGAATTTAAACAAGCCGAAGAATTGATACGATACAAGGAATTGTTTGACAATGTGACCGAAGGGGTGTTTCTGTTAAGTACGGAAGGAAAATTTATTGAAACCAACGGCCGGATGCTTGAAAGTACCGGATACACAAGAGCCGAATTCTTAAAGCTTAGTATCACCAAGATCGTAGAATCAAATCAGATCCCCTATGTGGAAACCATGCTCAGAAAGGCACGTGCGAACAAAGAGTGCCGGTTCGAACTCAATGTCAGAACCAGAAACGGCAGCCTTATTCCCAATGAAGTCAATTGCCGTATTGTTTTGTATCTCGGTAAACCATGTTTTTTATGTGTCGCAAGGGATATTACCGAAACAAAATTCCTTCATAGTCAGTTGTTGAGATCCGAACGACTTGCTGCAACCGGCCAGCTGGCGGCATCAATTGCCCATGAAATCAACTCGCCCTTGCAAGGTATTACCGCCTTGCTGAGCGTAATCCGCATGAAATATGAGCATGATAAGGAGCTTTTAAGTCAAATAGATTTGATAAATAATGCTTTTATCAGTATTCGAAACACCGTTCGCAACCTCATTGATCTTAACCGCCCGGGCAAAGAAAAGAAACAACCCATGAACATCAATCAGGTAATTGAAAATACGGTTGCCCTAACACGCAGTTATTTGAAAAAAAACATGGTCAGCATCAAATTAAACCTGGTTGCTAAAAAATCGGAAATCAATGCCTCCCCCCAGCGAATCGGTCAGGTGATCATGAACCTGGTCAACAATGCGGTGGAATCCATTATCCATGAACCGGATTTTCAGGAGAAGCTTAAGCGGTCTGCACCGGTTAGCGGTGAAATCAGCATCGAGACCCACAACCGGAACGATGAAATTATCATAACAGTACAAGACAATGGCCCGGGTATTTCAGAAAATGATTTGGCAAAAATTTTTGATCCTTTTTTCACTCGCAAAAAGACCATGGGGATGGGAGTTGGGCTATCCATTTGCTACGGTATCATCGAAGAACACAAGGGTGTGATTTATGCCAATAATGCACCGCCAGGCGGAGCAGTGTTTACGATACGGTTACCGTTAAACTAAACCGAATAAACTGAAAATAACAAACTACAAGCACCAAATTACAAATAAATTCCAATATCAAAATTTCAAATAAGATCAAACGCCAATTGTTTTGAATTTTGAATTTTAGTCATTGTGATTTGTTTGGTATTATCCATCGGACGGTTTGCCGCATTCCTTGCAGCGCCCATCAGGGCCGATAACACCGATACAATTGCCATCACTGCACAAAACACGATCTTGCCAATCACCGTGATCGACTGCTTCATGGGGCGCATCTTCAAGAACTGGTTCTTCTTCCTCAAAAGAGTTGTCCGCTGGAGGTGGTTCTTTCTGCTCTGAAACATGTTCCTCCGCCAACGTGCCTTCATATTCTTTGCCACACTCTTTGCAGCGCCCATCCGGGCCGATCACCCCGATACAGCTGCCGTCACTGCACAATACACGATGTTCCCATTCCATATCAGTTGGGGCTGCATCTCTCTCATTCTCATCAGATATTTCAGTTTCCATACTTTTCTGCTCCATTTTTATAAAGCGTCTGCGATTACCTTATATCTCAAGCAAACCTTCAATCTCGTTGAGACTATTAACGTAGTACTCCGCAGATAACTCCGGATTGCGATAGGCAACCAGGGGCATCCCGGCCGCCCTGGCGGCCAATTCGTCCAGTCGCGAATCACCGATATACATTACCTGATCGGGGCGGATGTTAAAATGGTCTGAGATTTTTAGCAACGCATCAGGATGGGGTTTGGGTCGCTCGACATCGCTGGCCGTTACAACCAGATCAAAATATCCGTCCAGATCAAATTTAGCAAGCAATCGATTCATCGTGTCGGTTCTGTTCGTGGCGATGGCAGTTTTGAATTGCGGTTTGAGCTTTTCAAGCAATGAAACCAGATGCGGTTCCACTGTTAGATACCCGAGATACTGCTGATAATCCAAAGTTTTGCGAAAAACATGGACCGCTGCCAGGGTCTTTTCATCCGGGAATAAATATGCCAGGGATTCGAAAATAGTATGCATATGAACAAAGGCAAATTGTTCGTCCGTCACCGCCGGCCTTCCAAAATGCTGCAGGATGTTACTGTAATAAACCCGATTGGCCTGTTCAGTATCAAATAATACACCGTCACAATCAAAGGCAACAACTATGAAATCTACCATATTTTAATCTCAAACCCGGGTAAAATTTATCTTATTTAAATCATCGCTGCATTTTTCCGAAAAGCGGTATTCTCTTTTACCAAAATTTCCTCGGGGGACACTGGCTGGAATTCCGGAGGTCCAATTGAGTAAAATCTTCTAATTTGTCTTTTTAGTCTTAGGGGGACGCAGATAACCGTAAACCCTTATGCTGAGCTGTGGCCTGATTTTGCTGTCTGTTTCCAGAATAATAGAGTCATAGTAACGGCCGGCGTCCTTTTTCAGGTTTTCAATATTCAGTGTGTATGCCATGGAGTCGGATTCTTTGATTTCCGCCAGCTGGTATTTGATGTATTTGCCGTCTTGCGCTCGCAAATTAAGGATCTTAAAAGGATATTTTTTTTCGGGAATAATGGTCACGGTCCCCTTGATAGGATCACCGACAAAACCACGCATATTGGCATGTTGTGGACGAATCGTGACAAATTTTTCAACCTCGCCGCTGATTACCAGGTCCTGCCGCGGACGCGTTTTATCATTGGTATAAACACCCGCGGTTTTTCTCATTTTTCTTCCACCATATCCTTTGGTATCGACTTTCAGAGTTATTTTCCCCTCACCACCGGGAGGGATCTGTCTCGAATACGAGACAGCGGTGCACCCTCAGCCGGTCTTCACGCGTTCAATATCCAACGTTGACGTCCCCTTGTTTTGAACGACAAATTCGTGTACGACTTTAGCCCCATCCAGCACCGCTGAAAATTCATAGAGGGTTTGCGGGAAAATAGCGGCCGGTCCGGCATCATCTTGGGCGCCGACCCCAGCAGCAGCAAACAGTGTCAGTCCAATTGTAACGGCTAATGCTAAAAACCCTTTCCAGTTCATGATGAACTCCTTATCTAGGTTGGTTTTACTAATCTCGAAAAATTTTATGACGCATGCCGCACAATGTCAAGGCACAACTTTGTCCAGGACGGAGACTTTTGAATCCAGAATCGAGCATCGAGCATCCAACAGTCATAAATCTCACATCATAAAAAGAGGATCGACATCGATGGCTACCTTGACGGGTTGTCGGGCGAAAACTGACGGGTTCCCCGATAAAAGCTGATTTACAAACTGATGCAGCTCCCTGGAATTTAGACCTTTCAAAAGGACCTGCCAGCGGTATCGTCCGGCGATTCTGGTCAAAGAGGCCTCGATAGGTCCCATGATTTCTATACCCCCATAATCGGAAGCGTGGTCGACTTTTAAAACCCGGCACCGATCCCCTAACAGTCGGGCATGATCTTCAGTCACGTGCGGGTCCTGGCCAGATATTTTCAGCTGTATCATTCTGGAATAGGGTGGATAATTAAGTGCCTTGCGAAAAGCGATCTCCTGTCGATAGAAAGCCATAAAATCCTGCTGCCTGGCTGCGGTGATGCTGAAATGATCCGGATTATAGGTTTGCAAAATGACTCTGCCGGGCCTGTCTCCGCGTCCTGCTCTACCGGCGACCTGCGCCAATATCTGAAACGTCCGTTCACCGGCCCGAAAATCCGGAAAATTCAAGGAAAGGTCCGCACAAATGATGCCCACCAGGGTGATGTTGGGAAAATCATGCCCTTTGGCCACCATTTGAGTGCCCACCAGAATGTCGGTGGTTTTATTGTTAAGCCCTTTTAGCAGCTTTAAAACGGATCCTTTGCGCTGGGTGGTGTCGCGGTCCATGCGGGCAATTCTGGCCTTGGGGAAAAGGGCGGTCACCATAGCCTCGAGCTTTTCCGTGCCGAGACCCAGGTGTCTGATATTTGCAGATCCGCAAGTTTCACATTTTGACGTGGCGGCACGGCTGAAGCCGCAATAATGGCATCGATAGGCATTTGTGTGCTGATGCAGGGTCAGTGAAATATCGCAATGCTTGCAGCGCATAGGCTGACCGCATGCTCCGCAAACCGGAAAGCTGGCGTACCCCCGCCGGTTTAAAAAAAGCAGTATCTGTTCCCCACGATCAAGCGACGTTTTCATGGCCTGCTGCAAATCGGGGGTGATAAAGCGTCGGATACCCCGCATATCTCTGGTTTGGCGAAGGTCCACGAGATTGATGTCGGGCAGTGGACGCTGTTCGACCCGGGCCGCCAATGTCAATTCAGTGAACTTCTTGGTGGCGACATTATAGTATGACTGAATCGAAGGCGTGGCCGATCCCAGCAGTGCCACACATCCATTCTGTTTTGCTCTGACCGTCGCCAGATCTCTGGCGTTGTAACGCAAGCTGCCCTCCTGCTTGTAAGAAGCGTCGTGCTCTTCATCAACGATGATGAGGCCAATGTTGCTAAATGGCGCAAAGATAGCGGATCGGGCGCCGATGGCAACCGTCGCCTCCCCCATTATGATACGTGTCCATTGATCATAACGTTCGCCCGTTGACAGAGCACTGTGCAGCACAGAGACACATTCACCGAAGCGTGCGCGAAATCTCCTTTCCATCTGGGTAATCAATGCAATTTCCGGAACCAGGATCAGTACAGCACGCTTGCTTTTTAAAACCTCGGCAGCAACATGCATGTAAACTTCGGTTTTGCCACTCCCGGTAACACCTCGCAGAAGAAAGGTCTTATACCCTTTTGTCAGATAATTTCTGATTTGAGAAACGGCCTTTAGTTGTTCCGGATTTAAAATATGAGCACGATCTGGCTCAATTGATTCACCAAAAGGGTCGCGGTACACTCTTTTGTAATCGATACTCACATAACCTTTGCTTTCAAGGGATTTAATTAAAACGGCAGCAGTGGGCACAATTTCTTTAAGTTTCTTTACGCTGGTTTCGCCCTCGATTCTTAACACATCTAATATTTTTGTTCTGGGCTCGGACAGACGCTCCACGGGCAAGTCCGTATTGGCAAGGCGCACAAAACGTTCCTGCCTGGCTTTGGTCTTTTCCCCGGCAAGCTCCCAATTCTTTGCAATCCAGCCACATCGTTCAAGGGTGTATAACAACGTACCGGGTATTTCCTGATCGATCTTTTTATTTAGGTCTTTCACCAGTATACTTCCGGTTTGCAATTGATCTAAAATATCTTTGGCAACCGGCGCCAGACGATCGTGGTTGAGCTCATTCCGCCCTTTTGCGGTAATAGCGACGGACGCGAAATCGCGTATATTAAGGCCGCCGGGAAGCGCATTTTTCACAACCTGGCCAACCGGATATTTGTAGTAGTCGGAAATCCATCTGAAAAACATCACCATCGATGACGGAAAAAGCGGCTGTTCGTCGAGAATATCCAGAATTGATTTGATCTCCTTTAGATCAGAACCCTGGCGTTGACCGAATACATAGCCGGTTTCCCGGCGTCGTCCAAAGGGGACAAGGACTCTTTTGCCGGTGGCCATAAAACCGGCAAAGGATTCGGGCACGCTGTATGTAAACGTTTGAAAGACCGGAAGCGCAATGGCCACTTCTATGTATCGCTTGTCTGTTTGCATTAAGTCCGGCGTTTCGGGGGTCATATATTGACGGTAGAAGATTCGATGTTTTTAATAAATATATTGATATTTTCAACTAAAGGCCGATATAATAGATAGAAATTCAGAGATCGTCAAATAATCAATTTCATATGGAGGAAAAATAATGTTTAGAATTGCCAATAAGTTCCTGGTTATTTTATTGATTGCGGCGATGATGATCATGCCGGTAGCGAGTACCGCCTTTGCTGCGGAATATTTTGAGGCCGAAGACCCCAGTGGCGGTGCCATGATATTTGATCTTGCCGTGGTCCGACCTGTCGGCATCGTTGCAACCGCTATTGGTTGTGTATTTTTTGTCGTATCCTCACCTTTTTCCGCCTTAGGAGGCAATATTGACACAGCTAGTGAAAAGCTTGTTAAAGATCCCGTTGCCTATACTTTCAAAAGGCCGTTGGGTGAATTTGATACAACAAATGTTCGTCGAGGTTACTAGAAAACCGGTGTTTCGTGTTTTGCATTTGATATCAACTCAGAAAAATGCAAAATACGAAACACCGATGACAAAAAACTCCCCTGATAAGCGCCTTTCTCCTTTTTCTTCAATGCCTTGAATTTATTTCCGACAATTTGCATCGTGAGTTCTTGACACATAAAATAAATTTCAATATGACTGGCACGGAGTCTATTATCTCAAACCTAACTTGGCTCCGCCGGCTTCCAGCTTGCAGAGCTATCATCTCAGAGAGAGGCGGACCTTAGATATTCAATCATTTAAAGGTGGCTGTAACTTGCCGTCTTACTTGTATTCACCAATGATATCGCAAAAAGGAGGTCACCATGCCCGTACATGTTGTAAATCACCCACTGATTAAACACAAACTCGCATTGATGAGGGAAAACAATATAACCACCAAGGATTTCAGAGATCTTGCATCAGAGTTGGCGACGCTGTTAACCTATGAAGCAACCAAAGATCTTGAAACGGAAACAAAAACGATTCAGGGCTGGGCCGGGTCGATTCAAGTTGAAAAAATAAAAGGGAAGAAAATAACTGTCGTGCCGATCCTTAGAGCGGGTCTGGGAATGATGCCGGGTGTTTTGGATCTCATACCGTCTGCCAGGGTGAGCGTGGTGGGACTGTACCGCAACGAAGAAACCCTGCAACCGGTCGAATACTACGTTAAAATGACCAGTGCCATGGAAGAGCGGATTGCACTGATCATCGATCCCATGCTGGCCACTGGCGGTTCGCTGATTGCCACCATCGATTTGATCAAGAAAACAGGCTGCAACCAGATCAAGGGGATTTTCATGGTTGCCGCACCGGAAGGCATCGAAAAATTGACCAGCGCCCATCCGGATGTGGAAGTCTATGTCGCCGCTCTTGATGAAAAATTGAATGATATCGGATATATTCTGCCTGGTTTGGGTGATGCCGGGGATAAGATTTTTGGAACGAAGTAAAAGGTAAAAAAGGATTAGATTTTGGCGGAACTTATCCGGTTGGAAGATAGCATCAAAGATGCCATCCTGACGATAATTAGATATGTCCAAGTCGCTACCGGAGTTGAGCCGACCCAGGATGAATTAGTTGAAATGTTGAAATCCTATTTTATTTTAAACGAAATCGGAAATCAGGTTAAGTATCAGTTAAAAAAAACATCGAAAAAAGATGACGCTGAAGATCAAATCAATGTCCGAGTGCCTTTTTGGACCTTAAATTTAATGACCGGTCCTGGTAAAAACGTTTTGGCTAGAGCCGGCGTCTTCACCAGCAATATCCAGGTGGCAATCCAGTCCGCCCGTGAATTTATAAAAAAAACAGTCGGAGTGGAGCCAAGTAACGATATCCTTGCTAGAAGTCTGAAAAGCTCATTTATACTCAGCGAAATAAAAAATCAAATTGAGTGGCAGCGCAAGAATGCCCGCACTGCGAATGGGCTGGACGATGATCTTTTGACTTAAACCGAGGTTAAACCTATTATGA
>JBAVYC010000816.1:0-2403 GCA_049698595.1 Desulfobacterales bacterium
ATGGTGTTCAGCGTGAGACGCTTCTGCTTTCCCAGCGGCGTTCGCCAGGATACCCTAACGGTGATGCTTTTGGTATTATTAGGGGGCGGCGGTACGCCGGTGACGCCATCATTGTCCCTAACGGTCCACATTATGGTAACGACCCCGCTTTCTCCGACTTCATCTATTTGCCCGTCATAGTCGTTGTCAATCCCGTCCGCCGTCTGGGTGATAATTTCGACGGCATCGTCTTCTTTCGAATGCTCGCCTGCAGCTAAACCGGGATCGTTGTAGGGCAAACCCATCAGCACCTCCATCCGATCGGAACACCAGGTGAATGCTCTGGTGGACCGGTTGGCGGTGTTATTACCCTTGGTGGCGCTGGTCTGCATGGCGGCAACGCTCAGCATGCCGACCACAAATATAACCATGGCAATCATGATTTCGATGAGGGTGAATCCCCGGTTGTTATTGCAGATCTTCAGTTTTCGATTGGTCTCTTTTTTAGACATGGCTATCTCCAGCGAATTAGTTTCGGCAATCAATCTCAGTTGTAACCTGCATCCGACGAAAATCGTCATTTTGTGCCGGCAGGATGATATCGGCTGTATCGGGTGTACCGTCGCCATCGGTATCGCGGGGTCGGTTCCTGTAAATCGTGCTGTCCGTGTGGTTGATGAACATGGCCGGTATGCTATCGCCCGACCGGGCGACGATGGATACCCTTATAGACTGGATATCGGCGATTTGGCCGGCCGGGACTTGCCAGGGGGTTGCCGTTCTATCGAGTATGCTATTTCCATTGGCGTCAAAATAATCAAAATTGAGGGCATCGATACTGCGGGCCACTATCGCTGCGCCAATTCCGGACCCGTCATCTCTTACAAGGCTGCAAACCGTCCCATCGGCGATACCGTCTCTGGGAGCCGCATCGTTATCCAAATCATATGTTATGGTTTCCTGGGCACCGGCGATAGCACCATCTCCGTCATCGTCGATCTGAAATTGAAGTTGTGCCCTGTCTGCAATCAGAATGTTCGCACCGCTGCTCCCTGAGGGATCGTAGCGTGCCATCCGGATATCTCTTTCCATAAAGCTCATTGCCGCGCGCGCATTCTGCTGCATGGAAACCACCAGCCGCTCGGTGTTGTGGGTCGCGACCTGTTTATGGAAAACGGCATAGATGCCGGACATCACCAGGCTTGAGATTGCCAGGGTGACCATCAACTCGACCAGGGTAAACCCTTTGTTGAAATTTTGTATTTTCATCATTTGTATTCTTTCCGTGTTTGCGTTAAAAAAGGCTCCGGCGGTTATGACTATTGGATACTAGCACTACCGCCAAGGGTTAGATTGATGGTTTTGCTTATGGTGCCGTTGCTGACGTCAATATTTCCACTGGCAGCTGTCGGAAAACCACGGCGATCGAACCGAACCATGGGCCCTAATGTATCATCTGACAAATCAATTCCCGCGGGCATCTGGCCGTTCTTAATCGTCGCTTCATCTGCCTCCTGGGTCCCGTTGTCGGCATTGGCTCCCGCACCATTGTCCACAAACGCTAGATAGCGATCATTGGCAAAATCAAAGGTCACCCGCACAACGCTGTTCTCCCTGACGGCTCTGAGTTTGGCGTTTTGCAAAGTTGAAAGGACGTCATCGGCGGCACTGCGCATTCTATATTTGGGCAGCCAACCGAGAAATCCCGGAACTGCAACACTGGCTAAAATAGCCATAATTCCGACAACCACCATCAATTCAAACAATGTTAGACCTGATTCGTTTCGCATCTTTGTCTATCTCCTCTCCGAGGTGTTTTTGTATGACTATTAGCAAATCTTGTACCAATGACTGTTATTTAAGATAAATTTATCTTGAAAGTTAAGTCAAATTTGTTCGAATTAGACATAACTAACTGATCATGTTGTTATATAATAATTTTACAACTTGCTGATATTTTATGAATCTTCAAATAGAAGGGCTCTGAATTCAACCATCAATCCAGTTAAGCTATTAAGTTTTTTAATAGTGGTATTAAAATATTTTACTGCAATGCGGTACGTGCTTCGCAACAAAAACAGCTCGTGGATTCTCAGGAAACTTATTTACGCTTCTGGAGAGCGCTATGAGCAGATCAGCCCAGGCGCGAAATCATCAGGGCGGATGGATTTTCGTGGCAAAAGGGGAATCATTCAATTTGAGCCAGGTTATGCATCCTGCCACACCCCTGGAATAGTGGTCTGGCAGAATTTGCAGTGATTTCCCTTCAGGTTGTCAGTGGGAATTAAATATCCACGGCGTTCAATCAACAGGTTTTTGCAGTCGTGACAGTAAGTGTTGTTGCCCTCATGTCCGGCCACGTTGCCCACATACACATAGTGAATCCCTGCGGCCATGGCCAAATCCCGGAAACGCGTCAGGGTC
>JBAVYC010000817.1:0-2268 GCA_049698595.1 Desulfobacterales bacterium
CAATTGTACATTGGTTCGTCAGTGCTGAAGCGGCAATCAACACATCTTCCACGCCTATGGATTGACCGGTTTTCCGCAAATCTGCAAGAATATCCCCGGAAACTAAGGCTTCCTGTTCACCGATGGGAAGGATTTTAACCCGGGAAATAATTTCTGTATTTATTTTTTCCCAAAAGACTTCAAAATCATCCCTGAGTGCACTTCCAAAACGCAATTCCATAATACAGATACAGGACGTAAATAGCGTCAGCGCAGACTTTGAACGCAATTGAGATAACATTTGCGGGTTGGGACGCTTTTTAACCAATTCACTCAAAATATTGGTATCAAGCAGGTACATTATCCGTCTGAGATTTCTTTTAAAATTCTGGGTAAATGCTGGCCTCGATCTTTCACAATCCCCTCCATGGCATCAAAAAAAGGATCGTCATCTTCCAGCCATCCCTTGGCTTGACTCAGATGCGCATCTATTTCGTCCGCAGGAACCAGGCGGGCCATGGGTTTACCTCTTTTGGTGATAAGGATATGCTTTTTGCCAAAAGCCACCTGACCTAACAGTTCTGAAAAATGTTTTTTAGCTTTTGCAATATTTACGGTCACTTCGATCATGGCCCTTCTCCTCGACTTAAACGTTGTGGTCATGATGACCTAAAAACCGATGAATGTCAATGACAATAATTTTCTCCACTTCACTAATAGCCTTCCATAACATCATCATCTGATACGCACGATCACTCAATTCTCGCAGCAAGCTGCAGAAAAATTTAACCCTAAAAGAGATTAATTAAGGACCCAATTTTGCTTCCTTGACACACCACCAACATTTTTGCCATATTTGCCCGTCGGAACTTGAGCGCAAGCGGACAGTCGCAATGCTGGTATAACTTTTGCCACTAAGACACGCAGGCTCAAAAAAATAATCCTTTATCAGGCATAAGAATGAATCAGAAAAAACAGCCTCGCCCAACCGCAGCGGGCAAAGCAATTTCCAAATTGACGGCAACCCGCTGGCTGCCGATCACGTTGCTGATGATCGTCTGTATCGTGCTCTACTTTAATTCTCTGTCCAATAAATTTGTTTATGACGATTATGCCGTCATCGTTGAAAATAAACACATTCAGCACCCGGTTAAAAGCTTTCCCTCTTTCTTCAATCATTCCTATTTTAACATCGCCGCCGGCGAAGCCAGTTATCGGCCCCTGGCGACCTTGTCCTATTATTTAATTTATGCCATCGTCGGATTGAATCCATTTGGTTATCATCTATTCAGCGTCCTATTGCATCTGGCAAATGTTGTTTGGGTCTACCTGCTGGTCAATTTAATCCTGAAGCAGCGCTTTACCGCCCTGATTGCAGGGCTTGTATTTGCCTGCCATCCGGCCCTGACCGAAGCGGTCAATTGTATTTCCTTCAACGAAGATCTGTTAGCCGCCTGTTTCTACCTTCTGGCCTTTATATTTTGTCTCAAATCAAGCACAAATGGTTTAATAACGAATATTAAAAATTATGTCCTGTCCCTGCTTTTTTTCTTACTCGGATTATTGTCCAAGGAAATGGCGATTACCCTGCCTGCCATTATCGTGCTTTACGATTTGAGCATAAAAAATGAGGCCGACCCGCCTTCTTTTTCTTTGCAACTGATCCTGGCCACCTTTAAAAATAGAATGCTTTTCTATGCCGGGTATCTGGCCGTCGGCCTGTTTTATTTATCCATCCGGTTTATACTTTTACACAATCCGGAGGAATCCATAAAGCCATTTTTCGGCAGCCTTTGGGAGCGGGTTATTTTTCTGCCCGGCCATATATTCAGCTTTATCAAACTGTCATTTTTTCCGGTTAATTTAACTGCCGATTATGTATTTTCATATCCCCACCATTTTTTTTCAGCGTCAAATCTGATCGGCTTTTCATTCGTCGCCGGGCTGGCGGTTTTGAGTGTTTTTATCTTTAAACATTCAAGGGCAATCTTTTTCGGAATCTGGTGGTTTTTCATCACCCTCTTTCCGGTCTACAATTTAATTACGATTTACAATCCCTTTGCCGAACGCTACCTGTATATCCCTTTGATCGGGTTTTGCATGGCGGTTGCGATGGCTTTCAATACCCTGATAACCAAACGATTATCTGAAACGCTGCCGGTCAGGGTATTATCGTCGGTGGCGCTAATCGTGATACTCAGCCTTTATTCAACGCTGACGATTGCACGTAATCGGGATTGGAAAGACAATCTTACCTTGTGGTCAAAAACGGTAATTACGTCTCCAGGC
>JBAVYC010000818.1:0-9838 GCA_049698595.1 Desulfobacterales bacterium
GATTAGACCCGCTTTTCAACATGATCAGGCCGGCTTGTGTGTCTATAAAGGACCGGGCCGGCTTTTTTATTATCGGGATCCGGCGGGTCCCTGCATCCGGCAACCTGTGGCTTTTGATATTAACGAACTCACTGCTTTGAAAAAAAAATGCCATGCCAAAATCAAATAATCAGAGTCGTTTAGCAAAACCCGCTTCTTACCAGCTCTGGGTGGGCGTCTTCTGGCTGCTTGCCGTTCTGGTGGCCGGTGGGTTTTACTATGCAACCCAGAAAATTGCCTACACATGGCGCTGGAACCGCGTTCCGATTTATTTTGCATACAAACATACCACTGAAATCATCTCCGACATCGACGGTGAGGTGGAATCGATAACCAAAAACGGCAAAGAAGCCGTCATCACGGTCAAAGGGGACGCAGAAGTCGAATCCTACACGGTGCCGGCCGCGAGTCCTATAGTTGATAAAGGGTACTATGTCTATGGCGGCGAAACAGTGGCCAGTTACACCCACTGGAAACCCGGCCTGATGGTTGTCGGCCTCTGGATCACGCTGAAAGTCAGTGTGATTGCCACGATATTAGGGATTATCATCGGAATTATTGGAGGTCTTTCCCGTATTTCCTCAAATCCGGCGTTAAAATGGACCTCTATCGTCTACGTCGAGATCATACGGGGATCCCCCTTGATGGTTCAAATCCTTATTTGGTACTTCGTATTCGGAACGGTGATCAACGACTTGCTGGCCGCCAACGGATTGGGAAGGCTGCCGGCCTTCTGGTACGGTGTGGCGTCGCTGGCCTGTTTTGCCGGCGCGTATGTGACGGAAATCGTCCGGGGGGGCATTCAATCCATCCATCGCGGACAGTCCGAAGCCGCCCGTTCACTGGGCATGAGCTACGCCCAATCGATGCTGCACGTTATCCTGCCCCAGGCCTTACGAAGAATTTTACCGCCTCTGGCGGGCCAATTTATCAGTCTGATCAAAGACTCCTCACTGCTGGGAATCGTTGCGATTCGCGAGTTGACCAAAGCGGCCCGGGAAGTTGTCAGCGCCTCACTGCAACCCTTTGAAGTTTATTTTCTGGCAGCCATACTATATCTGGTATTAACCTTTACCCTATCCATGGCGCTGCAACGTCTTGAGAAAAGGATGGCCATCCAGTGATTGATGTTCGCAATATAAGTAAAACCTTTAATATTCCCCACGAAGTCAAGGCCCTGGTTGATGTCTCCACCAAAATAGATCCCGCTGAGGTGGTGGTGGTTTGCGGACCTTCCGGATCCGGCAAAAGTACGTTTCTGCGATGCCTCAACCGTTTGGAAAAAGCAGATAGGGGCCATATCTATATCGACGGCATCGATGTGCTTGACCCCAAAACGAACATCAACAAGCTGCGCGCCGAGGTCGGGATGGTGTTCCAGTCGTTCAACCTTTTCCCCCATAAAACGGTTTTTAACAATATTACCCTGGCACAGAAGGTGGTTCGCAAACGCTCGACGGGAGATGCCAAGGAAAAAGCCGATTTTCTTTTGAAAAAGGTCGGAATTCATGAAAAATCAGGTGCTTACCCCGATAATTTATCCGGCGGTCAGCAACAGCGCGTGGCCATTGCCAGGGCTTTGGCCATGGATCCCAAAGTTATGCTGTTCGACGAACCGACATCGGCACTGGATCCGGAAATGATCGGGGAAGTGCTGGATGTCATGAAAACCCTCGCAAAAGAAGGCATGACCATGGTGGTGGTGACCCATGAAATGGGGTTTGCCCGGGAGGTGGCCGACCGGATCATATTTATGGATGAAGGCGCCATTGTGGAAGTCGGCAGCCCGGAGCATTTTTTCACCAACCCTACCCATGACCGCACCAAACTTTTTTTGAGTCAAATTTTGTGATTAGTTCTACTTTGTCATATTATATCTTATTGGAAATTCAAGAGGTTGTAATTTTAATTGAGAAAATGAGCCAATCCGTCGGAGGTCCGCCGGCGGATCAGTTTTATAAAAACAGATAGCGCGTAGCGTTTCCTTAATTCTTGTCCGCCTCGCTTTTTGGCGGATTAGGCATTTTAGGTCACTTTAGGTCTTCTCTACTACAAGCTATGACCCCACCCAGGGCCCATGCCCTTTGCTCTCTGCCCTATGCCCATGCCGGTACCCCATATCTTGTATCAGGATTATAAAAAATATACCGCTTATAGTGTTTTCCCCTTTACAAGAAAACTGCTTCCTGCTATGATTCCCAATTAACATCTGCGCCCAAGACGGTTCTTATTCGTCAGGCACGTCATGTCCGAATGTTTGCGGGAGACGACGCAAATACCAACTCCGAACGGCATTCATCCGCTTTTCATTGATTAGGTGAATCCAACTGTATCCTGCAAAGGAGAGTTTTTGTAGATGAAACTAAAAAAACTGGAGATAACCGGTTTTAAATCATTTTTCGAAAAAGCGACCATCCAGTTTCCTCCGGGTATCTCGGCCGTGGTTGGACCGAATGGCTGCGGCAAAAGCAATGTCGTCGATGCCATCCGGTGGGTAATGGGGGAGCAGAGCCTGAAGCAGCTGCGGGGTAAATCAAAAGAAGATATCATTTTTTCAGGCACCAACGGCAGGGCCGCCCTGAATATGGCCGAAGTGTCATTAACCCTTGCAAATGACAATGGAACCGCACCCGAGGAGTTAAAGGATTTTACAGAAATTAACCTGACCCGCCGCCTGTATCGATCCGGCGAAAGCGCCTACTTATTGAACCGCCAACCCTGTCGATTAAAAGACATTCACAACGTTTTTTTAGGCAGCGGATTGGGATCCAAATCCTATGCCGTCATCCAGCAGGGTAATATCGGCGCGATCACCGATGCTGATCCTGAGGCGCGCCGCTATTTCATCGAAGAGGCTGCCGGCACCACCCGCTATAAAAACCGCAAGGTAGAAGCGCTGCGCAAGGTAGAAATTACCCACCGCAATCTTTTAAGGGTCAACGATATTCTGTCAGAGATAAAGCGCCAAATGGGCAGCTTGAAACGCCAGGCCCGCAAGGCGGAACTGTACAACAACCATCAAAAGCGCATCAAAATATTGGATGTCCGTCTGGGAATTCATTATTTTGATGATTTAACCCGCCAGATTGAAGAGGCCGATTCGCTGTTAAAAGATCTAAAAGATGCGGATATCGGGCACTCATCCGAACTAAAAAAACTAGATGCCGCCATTGAGGATATAAAACTCAGGCGTTGGGAGAAAAACCAGGAAATTGCCGAGCAAAAATCCGAGAAATATGAGACCCAGCGAAAAATTGATCGTACGGAAAATGATCTGGCCCACCTGCGCAATGAGATCAAGAGACTTTCTCGGGAAATAACCGAATTTGAGGTTGCCCGGGAGGAGCTGGCTCATAAAAACGACGATCTGGTTTCTGAAATCGCCCAGGTTCAGCAAGAAAATCTTAATCTCAAGACAGAGATGGCAAACGAAAGGGAACGTCTCGATCAGCATCGCCGGAGCAGCCAGCAAACCAGGGAGGAATTATCAAATCTCAACCAGGATCTTGAAACCGGCAAAGCGCACTTGATGAATCTGATGACCCGGGAGGCCCAGTATAAAAATATTTATCAGAATGCGTCCAACAACAAGGAAAGCCTGCAAAGACGGCTCAAACGCACGGATGAAGAAGAAGCCCTGGCTCAAAACCAAATCAAGGCGGCCCAATCAAAAGAAGCCCAGGCCAGCAGCCGGCTAAACGCCCTGAAACAGGAAATCAACGCACTTAACGATCAGATCGCAGAAACCCGCAGCCATCTGGATGAACACGCCGCCGCCCTCGCCAAACAGGTCAAACTGGTCCAAACGCTTGAACTGGAGCGCACGACAACCAAATCCAGATACAATGCCTTGAAGAAAATGGAAGACAACTTCGAGTGGTACCGCGATGGTGTCAAGGCGATCATGATGGCCCAAAGTCCTGATACAGATGAACAAAACCCGGAGACAACAGATAACAGCCGTGCGCTGAAGGCCGGTGTGTTGGAACTGGCGGCCGACATTATAGATGCGGATCCTGCCTATGAAACGGCGATCGAGGCTGTGCTGGGGGAATCTCTGCAATATATTGTGGTAAAAGACCAGGAAGCCGGCCTGCAAGCCATTGATTATCTGCAAACCCACCATGCCGGACGAAGCGGTTTTATCCCGGTCTCATCGGCGAAGCCGATTCGAGGCACTGAAAACCAGGTTCCGGATCCTTCCCGGCTGCTGTTGAATCACATCCGTGTGAAACCGGGCTATGAAAATATCGCCCAGGTCCTCATGGGGGATGTCATTTTAATCGATACCATTCAAGAAGCGCTGGAACTGTTTAATAAAAACGGCACCTTGCAGAGAATTGTAACCAGAAATGGTGAAGTTGTATCCCATCAAGGCATCCTCATCGGCGGCAGCAAGGATAAATTAAGTGGAATTCTGGCCAAAAAGCATGAAATCAAAGAGCTCAAACGCCAGGAGGCGGTCCTGGCCCAAAATATAGAAAAAGCACAACTCGATCAGAATGACCTGGAGTCGGTGGTCCGTAACCTGGAAAGCAGCATGCAAAAACAGATCGAGCGCAAAAACCGGACGGTCGAGGATGAAATCGAAGCGGAAAAGGCACTTTATCGGGCCGGTGAGGACCTTAAAAATGTGCACCGGCACCTGGAAATCGTCCAGCTGGAACAGGAACAACTGCTGGGAGAGGCCAGCGATATTGACGATGAGATGACCAAATACAATACCGCCCTGGCCGGGGTAGCCGATGAAATCAAATCCGCCCAGGACGAGGTTGCGCAAAGGTCTGAAAAAATCGGTGCAGTCTCCTCGCGGATGGAGGGATTTAATCAAACGGTGGTTGAGCTCAAAATGACACTAACCGCCTTGAATGCCCGCTTAGAGAACAGCAACAGCAGTTTAAAACGACTGAAAGAATTCCATGAAGACGGACTGATCAGACTTGAACAGCTTTCCCGGGAAATCAGCCTGAAAAAAAATAAAGAAGAAGTGTCCAGGGCCGCCGTCACGGATAACGAAGGTCAGCTTTCACAAAGGTACAAAATCATAGGGCGTCTCGAAGAAGCCATCGGACGTAACGAAGAGGTTTACCAAAACATCGATGACAGTCTCAAAGACAGCGACACTAAAGTATCCGCCATAAAGAGCAAACGGGAAAAAACACTGGAAAAATTTCGCATGCTGGAGCTTGAACAATCCCAGCGCCAGCTCACGCGCGACAACATCGCCAATCGTCTGGAGGATCGATATCAGCTCTCCTTTGCGGCGCTCAAATCAGACCTCCTTGAAAATGAATCAGCGGCCAAAATTACGGCCGATATGACCACTGAAGAGATGGAAGCCGATTTGTCCCGCAGCAAAGAAAAAATATCAAAGATCGTCGATGTCAACCTGGGTGCCATCAAAGAGTATGAGGAGCTAAAGGATCGTTCTGAATTCCTGGAGACCCAGCGTGATGATCTTCTCAAGGCTATCGAAGATCTGCACAAAGTGATCAGAAAAATCAACAAAATCACCCAGCAGCGGTTCATGGAAACCTTCACCCAAATCAATCAAAAATTAAATGAGGTGTTTCCCCGTCTCTTTGACGGCGGTGAAGCCAAGCTTGTCCTTCTAGAGCCGACCAAACCCCTTGAATCCGGTGTCGAGTTCATGATTCACCCTCCGGGGAAGAAACTGACGCGGTTGAGCCTGCTTTCCGGCGGTGAAAAGGCACTGTCGGCGATTGCCTTCATTTTTTCCATATTCCTGATTAAACCGGCTTCGTTTTGCCTGCTGGATGAAATCGACGCACCATTAGATGAATCCAATGTTTACCGGTTCAATGATCTGCTGCAGATCATCGGCGAAAATTCCCAGATTATCATGATCACCCATAACAAGCGGTCAATGGAGTTTGCCGACACGCTGTTCGGCATCACCATGGAACAAAAGGGCATTTCAAAGGTCGTTTCCGTAAACTTCCAGAGGCCGGAATCAAATTGATTATAATTATAGGAAACCGGCACCATGGCATTTGGCTGGTTCAAGAAAAATAAAAATAAGAATAAAAGCGCTGACGAAGCTGTCGCAGAGCAGGATGCGCCCAGACAGATTGATGAAGAGCCGCCACCTGATTCAGAAGCGCAGGAAATTGCGTTCGCGGAGATACCTGAATCGGAAGATCAAATCGCAGGTCCGGTGCCGACGGCCAATGCTGATTTTTCCGATGAACCTGCAAACAACCTAGCTGCCGCCCCGGAAAGCATCGGATATTTTAAACGTTTGAAAAACCGCCTGTCCAAGACCCGCCGAAATTTTTCGGGCGGTTTTGAAAAAGTTTTTGCCGGTAAAAAGAAAATCGATGAAGATACTTTAGAAGAATTGGAAGAGCTCCTGATTACCTCGGATATCGGAGTCCCAACCACCATGGCGCTGATGGAACGAATTGCAGACGCAAAGGTTGCGAATGTTGGGGAAGTACAACAAATCCTAAAAGAGGAAATTTTATCAATCCTCGACACCCCGCCCCCTGTGCCGCAGACAACGAAAAGCACCCCGCATGTGATCCTGGTTGTGGGCGTTAACGGGGTCGGCAAAACAACCACGATCGGTAAAATTGCAGCATCTTTAACAGCTTCAGGAAAAAAAGTTCTCATCGCCGCCGCCGATACTTTTCGCGCCGCAGCGGTTGAGCAACTGACGATATGGGCCCAAAGAGCCGACGCGGAATTTGTCAAACATAAAGAAAATGCTGATCCGGCAGCCGTGGCTTTCGACGCGGTTGCTGCTGCCAAGGCCAGAGGCTGCGATATTGTCCTCATCGATACGGCCGGCAGGCTTCACACCAAAGTCAATTTGATGGCAGAACTGAAAAAGATCAAACGGACGGTGGCCAAACAAATTCAGGGCGCACCCCATGAGATTTTGCTCGTTTTAGATGCTACCACCGGCCAAAACGCCCTGTCCCAGGCGAAACTTTTCAATGAAGCCCTGGCGGTTACCGGACTGGCCCTGACCAAACTTGACGGCACTGCCAAGGGCGGCATTGTCATCGCGATTTGTAACTCATTGAATATTCCGCTGCAGTATATCGGCATCGGGGAGCAGGTAGAGGACCTCAGACCGTTTGATGCTAAGCAATTCATCGACGCGCTATTCTAACCTATAATATGGACACAGAAAAATAGGCAATCGGGCCTGGTCCAGCGAAGACAAACCATCAAGACAACAGGAGGGGCACTATGACAAAAGCAGAACTTGTAGAACAGGCGGCAAAGGATGCCAACGTTTCCAAGGTTGCGGCCGCCGCCGCATTAAACTCTTTTATGGACGGCGTTACCAAGGCGCTCAAAAAAAAGAGCGGCAAGGTCACACTGGTTGGTTTTGGCACATTTTCAAAAGTACGTCGTAAGGCTCGCAAAGGCCGTAACCCACAAACCGGTGATCCCATTAAAATCAAAGCCCACAACGTTGTAAAATTCAGCCCCGGAAAAAAACTCAAAGACGCCGTCTAAGCAGATGACTGCGGGACGGCTTTCTTATTCCGATAAGCCGTCCCGTATCCAGTATTGTTCCCCGTAAACGAATCACCCATCTTATCTGACAACATGTTGTCAGATAAGGCCGGCTAAGGGTCTAGAACGTTACATCAAATGCGCTAAACTCCCCTGCATAATCCTGCCAGTCCACTTTTACATCGGATACCTGGGCATGGCCCGGGCCTTCTTGGCACCACTCGAGCACAGCCTCTACCCGATCCTGATCTCCTTCAAACAAGGCTTCTACGGTCCCATCTCTGCGATTTCGTACCCAACCCAATACTCCCAGGCGATCTGCAGCACGTTTGGTCTCCATTCGGAAAAACACGCCCTGCACCCGACCGCTGATAATGGCATGGGCCCTGACTTTAGTTTCCATGTTCACCCTCCTGGCGCTTCACACGGCATTAGGGTTGTTTTTGAAAGATGAACGTTGAACATCGAATAATGATGTCGCTCCGCTCCGCAATTTAATTTCATTTGTTTCCAGAAATCCGATGTCATACCTTCAACGACTATTTCAGTTTCTTCATCTTTCCCCATCCAACCACGCCAAGGCGTGGTTGAATGTTCAATGTTCTTTTTTTTTACCTTCTGTGTTCTGTCCTCTGGTATCCGTCATCTGCCTTTGACCCTATGCCCTATGGACGTATAAATAACATATCGTTTTTGGCCATTTCCCCTATACCCTTAGCCCTCTGCCCTCTGCCCCTTGCCCTTAGCCCTCTGCCCCTTGTCCTTAGCCCTATGCCCTTTGCTCCCGGCCCTATCCCCCTTGGTCTATCATTTCCCTAAAAGCGACTTCATCGATGATGGGAATCCCCAACTCACGCGCTTTGGCAAGTTTCGATCCCGCCGATTCACCAGCGACCACAAAATCCGTATTCCGGCTGACCGAACCGCTCACCTTTCCGCCGGCCGCTGCCACCCTTTCACTGGCCTGTCGCCGGGTCATGCTTTCCATGCTACCGGTCAGCACGAACACCTTGTCATCGAGGCGCCCGGTCATTTTTTGGCCCTCAAAGACAATCTGCACACCGCTTTGCAGGATTCGATCAACGATGCCCAAATTCTCTCCCTGGTTGAAAAAGTCTGCGATGCTTTCGGCCACCACCGGTCCGATTCCCTCGATTGCCATAAGATCGTCTTTCGAACAACTTACCAGCGCTTCAAAACTTTCAAAATGAGCAGCCAGCAACACCGCTACATGTTCTCCCACATGTCGAATGCCCAGGGCATATATAAATCTTGCAAAGCTGATTCGTTTGCCGTTTTCAATTGCCTGGATCAGGTTTGCAGCCGATTTGGCGCCCATCCGCTCCAGATCGGCCAGGGTTTCCGCATCCAGCTTAAAAAGATCTGCATATGATGTCAGGAGTTTTTTTTCGACGAGTTGGTCGATGAGTTTATCTCCCAATCCATCGAAATCAAAAGCCCCTTTTGAAGCAAAGTGCTTGATGCGCTCCTTCACCTGAGCCGGACAACTATAATTAATGCAGCGAATCGCTGATTCTCCCGCGATGCGAACAACCGCTGATCGGCAGACAGGGCAGACATCGGGCATGATGAATTTCTTTTCCAGGCCGCTGCGTTTAGATAGAATAACTTTAACCACTTCGGGGATCACATCCCCGGCTCTTTGAATCAGAACAGTATCTCCGATACGAACATCTTTTTTCTCAATTTCATCTTCATTGTGAAGCGTCGCGCGGCTGACCGTGGCACCACCGACCTTAACGGGCGCCAGATGCGCAACGGGGGTCAAAACACCCGTGCGCCCCACCTGGATCTCAATATTTTCCAACACGGTCGTTTCCTGAAGGGCCTCAAATTTATAGGCTATCGCCCATCTTGGGCTTCTCGTAGTGGCTCCCAATCGCCGCTGCAGAGCGAGACTGTCCACTTTTATCACCATGCCGTCGATGTCGTAAGGAAGTTGATGCCGTTTTTCGATCAGCTCACGGTAAAAGGCCAAAATCTCTTTTATCTTAATCCTGGGCCTGATAAGCGGATTGATCTTAAATCCCCAGTTTTTCAATGATTGCAGTAAATCCCAGTGAGAATCCAAGACCACATCGGCAACGGTTCCAACACCATAAAAAAAGATATCGAGGGGGCGGCCGGCGGTAATCTTTGAATCCAGCTGCCGCAAGGAGCCGGCGGCGGCATTTCTCGGATTGGCAAATGACGGCAGTCCCTGATCCAATCGCTCCCGGTTGTATTGATTAAATGCTTCAATCCCGATAAATACTTCTCCCCTGACCTCGAGATGGGATGGCGC
>JBAVYC010000819.1:0-1588 GCA_049698595.1 Desulfobacterales bacterium
GTCAAATATTTCCAAACAGTTCCAAACGAAACCAAAAATACGGTGAAAAATTGAAATAGAATCAACCGATTGTAATCACAGCATTTTTGAATTATCAAAAATTTGGTCTGAAAATCCCCGTGTCGGCAGTTCGATTCTGTCCCTCGGCACCAGTAAAATCAAGCACTTACGAAAGTTTTCGTGAGTGCTTTTTTTGTTTAAAGGGATCCCAAAACGGGCATAATTTAGATTGGGTCTATTTTTAGCTATCTGGTATGTGTTGAAATGAGTTTAAGATCAGTTGATTTGAACTCCCCTTTTCCATGAGATCGGCAGTGTTGAACCTGTCAATTTGGATAGAAATTAATTTGACATGAAGGTATAACTGTTATACCAAAATATTATGCGGTTCAAATACGATAAAGCAAAAAATGAAAGACTGAAAAAGGACCCGCGACGAAGAATTGGGTTCGAGGGAGTCAAAGAAATTTGGACGCATTACCATTATGTGGATGTTCGATCCGATGATCCTGAACAATTCCGTGTGATTGGGTGGGTAAAAGGGAAATTATATACCGTCATATATGAAGTCAGAGAGGATATGGCAGGCGAGTATTATAAACTTGTAACCCTCTGGAAATCTACAAAACAAGAGGAAAAACTATATGAGCAAAACAGCTAAAAAAAAGAAACCCACTGCCGACGAGATTGCAGAAATGGCAATGAGCGGGGAGGATGTTTCCCGGTATTTTACCAATAAAGGCAAAATGAGGCCACCGGTAAAAAGGGTAAACGTAGATTTTACGCTTGACATGATAAAGGAATTAGATGCCGTTGCCAGGGAGTTAAACATAAGTCGTCAAGCCGTGATCAAAGCATATCTGCGTCAGGCTTTAGACCAGCACTATTTGGCTCGACAAAGTCCACAGTAATCTTTTTAGAGCATTCCAGTAAGTTTGGAATTCCAAAATAGATCATTGTAAATCTGTGGCTGGCGGCGGAAGTGGTATCTGAGAGGATCAGCTCTCCGTCAACCTCTTCAATGAATAAATCCCATCCAAGCCCGCCACCGGTTTGGGGATCTTATCCCTTTTAGACATAAAGAGATCTTTGAATCTGCGGTAATTTCCGGAAACAAATTCTTTGGTGCCGATAATCCCCGAGTCCGTGAAGTAGCGGGTACGATGTCTGAATCTTTGGATACGCTTGAGTTCAAAATCCTTTTTCCGCTCTTTTTCCAGAACACTCTTGTCAACGAATCCGGCCCCCGGTTTTCCTGATCTGCCCAAAGCACCTGCCTCATAAACATACCGGCGATAACGCTTCAGCCTTTCTTCAGAATCAACTACTCCGAATTCCTTCAACCCAAAATCAAGGGATAAAAAATTGTCTTTGTTACCGGTCTGTATGTGGTAGCCCAATGAATTCCAGCGATATTCTTCTGGCCGAGCCACTATGGCTGCACGTAAAGGATTCAAATCTATGTATGCCAGGCAGTTGATCAGGGTTTCTCCTTTCTCAACGATAACACTTTTAAAGCGGTCTCCCCAAAAATAGCCCCGCCGGTTGTGACGTCGGTTGTAATACCTGGCAAAGCCAACCTTTATTT
>JBAVYC010000820.1:0-2461 GCA_049698595.1 Desulfobacterales bacterium
TTAAAAAATGGAGGGCAAATGAATATTAAAAATTCGGGAAAATGAATTCCCACCAGTTTGATTGCATTCTTGTTTCTTTGTACGTTTTGGTTCTTAAAGGTAACAGGTCTATTGAAATGCTAAAGCAAATTTTTAAAATACTTTTTATAATTTCAACATTTACCTTGGTTACGGCGCAATCTTGGGCCCATGTTCCCTATTTTGAACACAATGACTTCTCCGCGAAACAGCCTTTTACGGTAGAATACTCAATCGAGCAGTCACTTGCCATTTATGCATGGCTGGAAAATAACGATCTTGGCAACTCTGGAGATATAGATGTTTTTGTATTCCGGATAAATGAACCGACAAACGTATACCTGGAAGTTATAGTGCCGGTCTGCAAGGGCTATGAAGAATTCCTACCGTGGTTAGCTTTGGCTGGTCCAGGATTACCTGAGCCAAAAGCGCCCATGCCCTTCGATATCCCTCCAGGCTACGGAATCGAAGTGATCCAAAATGGCACTATCGATGAACCACGAGAGACATTTTATGAATTTTTTGGCGGAAAGAGCTACTATAAAGGCCCAGTTTTCGATGAATATATTACAATCCCAGGAAACTACTATGTTTATATTTGGGATCCTCAACAAAAGAGTGGTGACTATGTGGCAGTATTGGGTAAAAAAGAGATCTGGAGATTCCGGGACATTATCCAGGCTTTCCGTAATACCCCTCTGATACGCTTAGACAAGGAACTTCATGTAGATTGCTCAGAAACATTATCGGAAGATTGGGATGAACTGGGACCGGCAAATCATTGATATTTTGTAGTAAGACTCTATCGAAAATCGTAAGAATCCAGATAGCGCAATCTGATATCACAAGTTTTGAGAGGGATTCATTCTTGCACAGATTTTGTATTCACAATTCCAAACGCTAACAAATCTCCATGGCAATCAAAGTAACGTCATCATGAGTTAGCTCTTTTTCAGTAAATTCATGCAAAGTTTTGAGGACAGCCGATTTAAGTTCAGACAGAGGGGCTCCTGTATTTGCATACTCCTTTCCCAAAATATGGTTGCAAAGCATATTAAGAAGTTTCTTAAATATCCAATAAAACAAAGTTCTGGATACCACCTTCCTGCCATTATCCCAGCATTAGGTCAAGTAGTGGTATTTGGAAATAATTTCATAGTCGCCAATATTTTGCTTATTTTTTAACTAACAAATTAGTTCCTAACAGAACTAAAGAAGACCTCCAAGAATTATCAGCACCGCAGACGTAATGAAAATCACAGGGCATAGTTTGAATGGAAGAAAACTTATTTTGAATCCAGTAAGAAATGAAACGAAGGCTAAAACAACGAGAACAACGACTGAACTAAGGTAAATTACAAAAGAGATTGAACTCGTATGATCAATAGCGGTCACAAGAGCATTAATTGATCCTATAAAAATAAGAGCAATACCTTCAACAATCCATTCCATGGTAATAATTCGCTTATTATCAACGGATATCTCACCAAATCCTGAGACAACAGACCTCGTTGGAAAGAGATGGGCGACTCCCCAAAATGAAATGAACGCTGAGCCTGAGTAAAGCAAAATTTGGTTTAGCATATCCTGTCTCCCCAAATTTAAAATATCTGAGATAGATCGGGAAATTAACAACTGTCAATTTTATTGTGCGTATTTCAGATATAATCTGGATACATGATACGTATTGTGGAATCAACTTGTATTTAAAATTGCGGCCAATTCAATCATCGGTGTACCTTTCGTGGCCGAGGATTCCGATTATATAGTGCTTTAGCTAAGCTAAACAAATTTTGGGAAATGAATTAGCGGTTTTTTTAGACTTGAGGCCTATAGGAAGTATCACATTTTGATAACACTCGCCATCATCTGCATGAACGAACCAAAGCGAAACTTCCGTCCGAGTGCATGGCATTGTTCTGTTTTAAATTTATTTCTCGAAGAGCTTTGATCTGCCTTGCTGATCGCGGTGTAAATTCATTTTGCAGCCACTGCATAGAATTCCACACCGTGTTTACGGGTTCCTCCCCCCTCCTCATGGGCAATCGTCCACCCCGTTTCTTCCAGGAACTGACCAAGCTTTTCGGGTCGTATACTCCATTCCCAGGGCTCTCCGGCAACCTTCTGAAGCCATAGCATCAACCCGGTCCATCGACCGGCTTCAGGTCGACCATCTGCACCGGCAGGGATATAGGAAAAGGCAATCCGGCTGCCACCACCGACAAATGCCGCACATTGACAGAACAAATCCCGGACCGCTTCAGGGGACAGGTACATCACAAGGCCCTCAGCAATGATGACGCTTTGTGCACTCAAGTCCCATAATTTGTTGGTCTTTAGAACATCTGATAATTTTCGCTTGCCAAGATCTTCCGCGACCAGGCGGAGATTTTTCCGCCGTCCCAAAGATACTATTCCCCTGGCCTTTAGGTGTGCTGTGGCC
>JBAVYC010000821.1:0-7889 GCA_049698595.1 Desulfobacterales bacterium
ATTCTGGATTTCTCCAAAATCGAAGCCGGTAAACTGGACATGGAAGCCGTGGAGTTTGATCTGTTGGAGACCCTGGACAACGTCGCCAACGTGATCACCGTCAAGGCCCAGGAAAAAGAGGATCTGGAAGTCTTGTTTAACCTCGACTCCCAGGTGCCCAACTTTCTGGTCGGAGATTCCTTAAGGCTCAATCAAATCCTGGTTAACCTCGGCAATAACGCGATAAAGTTCACCGAGAAAGGTGAGATCGTCGTGACGACCAAGATATCAAAAAGGTCGGATGATAAGGTCACCCTTCAGTTTTCAGTGCGGGATACGGGCATCGGCATGACCGCGGAACAGCAGGCCAAACTATTCCAGGCCTTCTCCCAGGCCGACACCTCGACCACCCGCAAGTACGGCGGCACCGGGTTGGGGCTGACCATCAGCAAACGCCTGGTGAATATGATGGGCGGCGAGATCTGGATCGAAAGCGAATCGGGCGAGGGCACCACCTTCCACTTTACGGCTGATTTTGGTCTGGGAAAGGAAACGGTAAAAAGGCGCTTTGTGCCGGCGCCGGACCTCCGGGGGCTGAGGGTACTGGTGGTGGATGACAATGCCACTTCCAGAGAGATTTTGCAGGATATCCTGGAGTCGTTTTCCTTCGAGGTTTTGCTGGCCGCATCCGGCCAAGATGCACTGGAAGAGATCGAAAGGGCCGATAAGGTAAGTCCGTTTGAACTGGTGATCATGGATTGGAAGATGCCGGGCATGGACGGCATCGAAGCCTCCAGACGTATTAAAAACCACCGGAAATTGAGCAAAATACCCGCCATCGTCCTGGTGACGGCCTACGGCCGGGAAGAAGTCATGCGGCAGGCCGATGATATCGGATTGGATGGCTTTCTGCTCAAGCCGGTGAACTCATCGGTGCTGTTCGATGCCATCATGCAGGCCCTGGGCAAAGAGGTCCAAGACGTGTCCCGGGCAGGCCGAAAAAAAGAACCGAGCACCGAGGCTTTAAACACTATTTCCGGGGCCCGGGTGCTTTTGGTGGAGGATAATGAAATCAACCAGCAGGTGGCGCAGGAGATTCTGCAAGGAGCGGGACTGATCGTTACCGTGGCGAATAATGGTCAGGAAGGCTTCGAGGCTGCCACGCAAAACCCATATGATGCCATCCTGATGGATATTCAAATGCCGGTGATGGATGGATATGCCGCTACGCGGGAAATTCGGAAGTGGGAATCAGTCTCCGCTAACGCGGATACTGATGTATGGGGAACAGAAGATAGAGGACAGAGGACTGAGGACAGAGAACAGAAGACAGATGGCGGAACTCCAACCTCCAACCTCCAACCTCCAACCTCCAACATACCAATTATCGCTATGACGGCGCATGCCATGGCCGGCGACGAGCAAAAAAGCCTGCAAGCCGGGATGAATGGCCATGTCACCAAACCGATTGATCCGGAGCAGCTGTTTGCCACCTTGCAGAAATGGATCAAGCCGGTTGCAGAAAGGGATGCCGTCCCAAAAAGTTTACCCGCCACAGGAGGACCGCCGATCATTGACACAGCTCCTGCAGCTCATCAGGGAGCGTTAGGGGAAGATGAACTGCCGGAATCTTTGCCGTGTTTTAATCTGACAGCCGGTTTGACCCGCTTGATGGGAAATAAACGTCTTTACAGAAAGTTGCTGGTGGATTTTGGCACAAAATACACCGATACAGCCCGTGCAATCCGCGAAGCCTTAGATGCAAAAGATTTTAATCAGGCTCACAGCCTGGTACACAACCTGAAAGGGCTGGCGGGGAATCTGGAAGCCATAGACCTTCAGGCGGCAACCGTAGAAATGGAAAAACTTGTCAAAGGACAGACGGCAAAGACGGCCTCTGATAAAGAACTGAACCTGAAATTTGCAGAACTGGAAAAAGCGCTCGAACAGGCTCTGGATGCGGTTCGCACCTTAGGTCCCACGGCTGAAAAAAAGACCATCGCGAGCAGTGAAGATGCGCGCGCATCGGTACCTCCCGAACTGATAAAGAAGGCGACGGAAAGCATCAAGATGGCTGCAGAAATGGGGGATGTGGCGCAAATTAAATCTATTGCCGAAGAGTTGAAGTCTCAATTCGATGCCGTGGCACCTTTTTGTGACGAATTAGTCCGATTAGCTGAGGATTTTGACTTCGACGGCATTCAAAAATTTGTGCTTGCACTAAAATGAGATCTTCAGTTTTCGTCATTCGGTTGCATTCTCGATGGGCAACGTTCCATAATCACGCCGGAAATATTTAATTTAGGCATTCGGTCCCAACGCGACGACACCCCCATCGACTAAAATCGTTTGTCCCGTTGTTGAATGCGCATCAGCGGCCAGGTAAACGGCCGCTTCGGCGATATCTTCGGACACAACGGCACGTCCGAGACGAGTTTTTCTTTTCAAGTGCTCGAGAACTTCCGGCGACCAGTTCACAAACCCCGTATCGACAAATCCGGGCGCAATGGCATTCACCCGGATCTCGGGGGCCAATGCCCGGGCCAAAGACTTGGTGATGGAAGCAAGGGCGGCCTTGGCGGCACAATAGATCACCGAACTTCCCATGGCGGTATAAGCCGCCGAAGATGTAATGTTGATAACAGAGCCGGCGCCAGTTTTTCTGAGATGCGGGACTGTCGCCCGAGTGCAGTAAATCGGGGCCTTAACGATGACGGACCAGGTATTTTCCAGGACCTCCTCGCTCAGTTCTTCCAACTCGTTATGAGGAATGAAACGCGTCCAGCCGGCGTTGTTGATCAGTATATCCAGACGGCCGAAACGTGCAACGGCCTTTTCTATCAATTGCCGTGCCTGCTGGTCACGGGCAACATCGGCCTGAATGTCGGCTGCCTGCCCACCCTCGGCGTTAATCCGGTCCACAACTTCTTTGGCATGCTCTTTTGATTTTGAGTAATTGACAATCACGGCCGCTCCTTCGCGGGCAAACTGAAGGCCCATGGCTCGACCGAGGCCGGTACCGCCACCTGTCACTAAAACGACTTTATCTTTGAATTTCAAGGATTACCTCCTTTCAAGGCACTTGCCGTTAAGTTCATTTTTATGGTGAATATATTATTAAGTGCTTTCAGAACTTGGAAATCAAATTTCCTTTGGCATCAAATTTCATCGGAATAGGGGTACCATTCACACTGATGTCCTTCCTTTTTTCGACCTCAGGCAGCATGGCCTCGGAGACATACATCCCCTCTAACCTGAGCGTATCGAGGATATGAACTATCCGGGTATTTTGGGGTTCTACCGGACCAATTGTTTTCAGCGCGGTATCAATAGCTTCCCGGTCACTGTCGTAATAAGGCGGTATTCTTACGGCTTCCGGGCAGGAGGAAGTAACGGCGTTCATGTAGGTCACCCGGTGATCAATTTTGTCCACCAACCGTTTGGTGGTAAAGTCTGCGTTCCCGATGGCCGTCGCGTTGCCTTCGGAGTCGGCAGTCAAATCGCGCACAAATATTCGCATGATGTCGTTTTTGATCGCAGGACGATGGTAGGGAATCACGCTGCGACCGATGACATTCTGATCCATACCCGTACCGCTGATTTCCTTGCCCATGCGGTCGACAATGAGCAGATCGATTGGATCTACAGGGATCCGTGGAAACAGGCGCTTGGCTTTTTTCAGCAGTTGGTATTCGGTGGCCTCAATTTCAGCGGCCGGTATGGCTCGTATGATCTGGGTTTCGTCGCGCTGATTTTCCACCAGAGCGACACCGAAGGCAACCGGACAGCGTTGCAGAATTTCTCTGGCAACCGACAATAACACGGGGTAGTGTCCCCGCCGGACGATGACATTATGATAATGGTCCGCACCTTTTTGTTTGCCTAGTCCGATGACCATCATCTTCATCAAGCCGCTTTCAAATTTACCCTTAAAATCCGTGTGGGGTTTCACCCGGTTGACCACGACGATATGATCGGCTTTAGAAGCATTGCGGTCCAGATAGACCGGAATCGAATCCGATGTGCAACCCACCTGAACAACGCTTAACGATGATTTAACGGGGACGCCCATGGTTTTTTTGGAGATTCCGTAGTGTTCCAGAATTTTTTTCTGACCTTCGGGTGTGGCACCGCCGTGACTTCCCATGGCAGGGATAATAAACGGTTTGGCACCGATTTTTTTCAGTTCCCGGACGATTTCGGCCATTATCACGGCCAAATTTGCGATGCCGCGGCTGCCGGCCGTTATTGCCACGGTATCTCCCCGGGCGATAATCTTTTGAGGTTGAATCCCGGCTATCTCGGTACGGACTTTTGCCGGAATATCCTCGATCGGGCTGGTATTGAAATGCTGTTGTATACGAACCATTCTAGGAAATTTCATTAGTGCTGCTCTCCTTTTCCATGACGAATAAAATGATCCTAACCTTAAATTATGGTCATAATTAAAATTGCTGGTATTGGGGTTTTTCCCTTGCGTTAACCGGATAATATTCTTATATGTTTTTCTTCGATAATTCAACTTACAAATTTAAAGGAAGACAAGATGAATGGCCCAAAACCCCTTACGATTCGTTTGCATGATACCGACAACGTGGTCGTCGCCCGCACCGAGATTCCGGCCGGGACCGAGATAGTGGAAGAGAAGATCACCTGTATCGATCCGGTTTCATTCGGTCATAAAGTCGCTGCTGCTACTATAAAGGCTGGTGACGGCATCCACAAATACGGCCAAATCATCGGATTTGCCTCCCGCGACATCCAGGTCGGGGCACATGTCCACAGCCATAATGTTGAAATGAAAGCCTTCGAACGGGATTACGCCATCGGTTCCGATGCTGCTTCTCAGTTCGAGTATGAGTCCGAACCGGCAACGTTCGAAGGCATCGTCAGAGCGGACGGGCGGGTTGCCACCCGCAATTATATCGGCATTGTCAGCACGGTGAACTGTTCGGCCTCCGTGTCACGATTTATTGCCGATGCCTTCAAAAGGGATGCCCTGGCTGAGTTCCCAAATATAGACGGCATTGTACCCATATGCCATGGGACGGGTTGTGCCTGTTCCGGCAGTGAGGAGGGATTTGAGCTCCTGCTGAATACCATTGCCGGGTATGTGCGCCATCCTAATTTTGCGGGCGTACTGATCATTGGTCTGGGATGCGAAGTTCTGCAGATCGAGACATTGCTCAAAAACAGGCATTTGACTGAAAGCTCGAATTTGCAGACGATGACGATTCAGGAAACCGGCGGAACCCCAAAAACCATTAAGGAAGGTATCCGTCGCATTCAAACGATGCTGCCGCAAGCGAACAAAGTGGAGCGGCGCACGGTGCCGGCGAGCCACCTGATTTTGGGTCTGCAATGCGGCGGTTCCGATGGCTACTCAGGCATTACGGCCAATCCGGCGCTAGGAGCAGCGGTTGATCTTTTGGTGCGGCATGGCGGCACCGCGGTGCTGGGTGAAACTCCGGAGATTTACGGGGCCGAGCATCTTCTGACCCGGCGCGCCGCATCCCAAGAGGTCGGTGAAAAACTTATCGAACGAATTCGCTGGTGGGAAAATTATACGACCTCCCATAAGGCCGAAATGGATAACAACCCGTCACCGGGCAACAAGGCCGGCGGGCTGACGACTATCCTTGAAAAATCGCTCGGGGCTGCTGCCAAAGGCGGCACCACCAATCTGGTGGAAGTTTATCGATTCGCGCAGCCTGTGACCGCCAAGGGGTTGGTGTTTATGGATACACCGGGGTACGATCCGGTTTCACTGACCGGAATGGTCGCCGGCGGTGCCAATCTGATCTGCTTTACCACGGGCAGGGGATCGGTTTATGGGTGCAAACCGGTGCCGGTGACAAAGCTTGCCACCAACACGGGGATGTATGTCCGCATGGAAGACGACATGGACATCAATTGCGGGGAAACCATTGACGGCGACACAACGGTTGAGGAGATGGGCGCGCACATTTTCCGGTGTATTTTAGAGGTTGCCTCAGGCAAAAAGACCAAGAGCGAACTGCATGGAATCGGGGATAACGAATTTGTACCCTGGTCAATGGGGGCCGTGATGTGATGCTGGTTACTGGATGCTGGATACTCGTTGCTAGGTGCTGGATGATAGATTTTAAAGGCAGAGCTCTCGGCTGTTTGAGGTTGGGAAGCTATGAAGCTCAAGGCTCAAAGCTGAAAGCTCAACGCGACTTGTGGCGACTACGCTCCGGTGTCTGTGATCTGTCTTCTGTCACCGGTCATCTGGTTTCGACTGCCTGACCCGGATAAACCGGAAATAACAAATTACAAGCACCACCTGATCTTAAAATGGGATAAATAAATATGAGAATCCTCAGCGTTGATATCGGCACCACCGCCATGAAAATGGGGGTGTTTGAAGAACGTGAAGAAGATCTCAAATGCCTGAGACAAATATCGGCAGAATATGCCATCAATACCTATAACAACGGGCTGTTCAGTGATATCGAGCAGAAAAAATGGCAATTGGCTTTTGCGGCCGGGTGCAAGGAGATGTCGGATTATATGTCCGAGATCGATGTCATTGCTTTCTCCGGGACGACCCCGGGTCTTACCGCCATGGACCGGGAAGGCAACGCACTTTATCCCGCTATCCTGATGCTTGATCAGCGCTCGCGTCCGCAGGCCCAGCGTATTATTGACACGATCGGTATGGAAGAACTTCTGAAGGTCACCGCCAATATGCCGGTGGCGGGCGGCAGTTCGCTGGCCGGCATCTTGTGGATCAAAGACAATTTACCTGAAATATTTAATAAAACCCGCGTTTTCGGACATTCCAATAGCTTTATGGCACGCTGGCTGTCAAACAAATTCGCCATGGATCCATCATCGGCTTCACTGACAGCCATGTACAACACGACCAGCAATGATATGGCCTGGAATCAGGAAATCTTAGATGAGTTCGATATAGAAGTTTCCCACCTGCCGGATTTGATACCGGCCTATCACAGCACGGGCAGAATGCGCGCAAACCTTGCCAATGAGTTTGGTCTTAGCAAGGAACCGCCGGTATTAATCGGTGGTAATGATGCCGTTCTGGCAGCCTACTCGGTTGGTATCCGGGAGCCGGGTGAAATATTTAACATCAACGGCACCTGTGAAATCACCATGGTCTGTCTACCAAAGTGTTTTCCGTCCCGCAACTATAACATCCGGACCCATGTGCTGCCAGAGCGCTGGTTCTCCTTCTATGTTATGAATGCGGGCGGCAAGGCTTTGGAGTGGTTTAAAAACCTCTTTTGCAGCGAAATGACTGAAAAGAAATTCTATGCCGACTTTATACCGCGAGCCATCGATTTGTGGTTAAATCGGGAAAGCGGAGTGACCTATATTCCTTATCTAATGGGTTCGCGGTATTCACTGGAACCGCTGAAAGCCGAGTTTCGGGGACTGACCCCGGAGACCTCACGCGAAGAACTCCTGGCCGCTTTGGTCAGAGGCCTTTACGAATACCAGCGTGAAAATTTAAAAGAAGTCTCAATTGAAATGCGCCTGACAGATGAAATTCTGGTTTCCGGTGGTGCTGTCAACGAGGCTTTGATTCGTGCCAAATCTAAGTGGATGCGAAATTGCAGCTATCGATTTGAGACGGAATCTTCTTTGAAGGGGGCGGCGATGCTGGGGCAAAAGTATTTATCTGGAGTGAAGGAATATTGAGTAAGTAGTGGAGCGTTCAAAATTACAAACGAACCGCAGAATATCGATATTCGTTTTTTGCAAGTTAGCTTCGAGATAGGAGTCCATACATGACAGACAAAACCCAAAAAAGTAAACAAATAAGTAACAATTGGGTGCAGTTTGACACCCTTTGCTGCGGCACCGGCTGGGATGAGGCCGATCTGAAAAATCCCCAGATTCTGGTGGAAGACGTCTTCGGCAGC
>JBAVYC010000822.1:0-1514 GCA_049698595.1 Desulfobacterales bacterium
CCAGCAAATGGACACCCATCTTTTCATCGGCAAAATTCGTACTACAGATGATAACGGTCGCACCCTGATGGAGGTCCGCAACAAATGCCTGGCAGACGACCCGGTAGAAATCCTGAGTCCCCGGCAAGCAGCTCGAAAAACCCGCATCGGGGACATGCGAGATGAAAAGGGAAATCCGATTCAAATGGCACAGCCGGGTACCCGCGTTTATCCGGATTTGGGCATGAAAACCAAGCCCAACGACCTGGTCCGTAAACGAACTTAGTTCGTGATTTTATTTACCTGGATTTTGCACGAGTCGGAGGCTTTCATACGCAAGGCACTTGAGGGCAGTTAGGTAGTTAGTGTCGCGTGAAGATTAAATATCGCGGCAGGATCGATGTCAGGAGAATCAGCACGCCCACCAAAACGATTCCAACTTTAAATGCTCCGGCATCTCCCAAAATTCCGATTAATATTGGAAGTATCCCGCCGCCGATTAGAAAAGCGAAAGGAATGGTAATGGACACGGCTATGTTGCGCGTTTCGTGCGGGCCGATCAAAGACAGGGCAACCAGCGCCGCCGGGGGGAAGCAAACCGCAATCATCGGTTGAATAAAGACAAAAACGGAAACCCAAAATCCCTCAGCAAAACCAAGGGCCATGGTAGATAGTCCGGTGAGCATGAATATCCACATCAGGGCCCGCCTTGGGCCAAACCGATCGGTAGCCCAGCCGGCCAGAAAAACAACTGCCAGTCCCGGAATTCTTGAGATAGCAACCAGGGTGTTGGCCATTTCTCGATCCATACCCTGTTCGGTTACCAAATAGAGTGGAAGCATGGTATAGATGCCTAAAAAACTGCCGATACCTGCGCAAAAAAGCAACAGCATGATCAAAAAAGACCTCTGTTTGACCAGCGTTCGGATGACCCCGAATTTCGGTAGTTCACCGGTTAACTCTCTTCTTCTGCCAAAACGTGCATTCGCCAGCCCCATTAAAAGAGATGTCAGTCCGAGAGCAACCAATACCGTGCGCCAGGAAAACCAAAACATGAAAAATTCAGCCAACAGGGGGGCTGCTACAAATCCCAAATTCGGTGCCATCTCGTGAACGGCTATCGCCTTCCCCCATTGGCGAGGATTGATAGCGGACGTCAGTGTCGCCAAACCGGACGGCAGATAGAGACCAGCGGAAATACCTAACACCAACAGACCGATGAGCAGGATCCATTTGTTTGAACTAAATGAAATCGGCAATAGCGTTAACCCAACGGCCATGGCCGACAGCGAAATGGTTTTTTTATGAGTAATGGCAGCGGAAACAAAACCGGAGCCCAGCATACCGATAAAATACCCAAAAGATATCAGCAGAAAGAGCAACCCGGCGTCACTGTGGGTAAGGCTGAGGTCCGCTTCGATAGTGGGCATCAATGGCGAGAAAATGATTCGGGCGGTAAAATTAATAAAGAAAATTAAAACTAATAATATCAATAACGGAAACTGAGTGCTCAATTCCTCGAAACTTGGTTCTGC
>JBAVYC010000823.1:0-4035 GCA_049698595.1 Desulfobacterales bacterium
GATAAAATCTACCAGGGTGGCGGTCAGCCCTACCTGCAGGCAGTCAAAATATCGGAATATATCCCGGTAGCGGTTGTAGATGCTGCGCTGGGATTCGTCGGCGATCATCAGATCGAAAAAGCCAACATCGAAGGTCTGATAGATTCTTTTCATGGCTGGGTAGGTGGCCAGGTAAATCCGCTTTTCCCGATCTTTGGCCGTGCCGGCGGTGACGACCGCCATGGGTTCGGACAAATAATCATTGTAGGCGTTCTTGGCCTGTTTGCGAAGCTCTTTTCGATCGCATAGAAATAAAACGCGCTTGACCCAACTTGCTCGATTCAGCAGATCGGTTAGGGCAATGGCCACGCGGGTCTTGCCGGTTCCGGTGGCCTGGACCAGCAGCCCCTTGCGGTAGCTTGCGGAAAACTTTTCGGTCAGTCGTTTAATGGCTTCGACCTGATAGATGCGATCGACGATTTCGGGTTTCGGCGAGATCGTCTCCAGAGCGATGCGGTTTTCGCGCTTGTAAATAAGATATTGCAGGCTGTCCTTGGAATAAAAACCGTAGATTTTCCTGGGCGGATAGCCGCAGCCGTCATCCCAGATGAAGATATCAAACCCGTTGGTGTAAAAGATTACCGGCCGCCGGCCATGCTCCCTTTCCAGACCGTCTGCATACAGCATTGCCTGCTGCTGGCCCAACTCGGCGCTGACGGCGGTTTTCTTGGCTTCGATAACGGCCAGCGGCTGCCCGTTGTCGTCCCAAAGCACATAATCCGCATAGCCGATACCGGTTTTCGTGGGCTGATGTTGGATTTCCTCTTCCTGGGTCACTTCGCCGGTGTTGACGCCGTTGACACCGACATCCCAGCCGACAACAGTCAATTCGGTATCGATCAGCCGTTTGCGGGTGGCAGCCTCGTCAAAGCCCAACGCATCTGCGGCGGTTTTACCGATGGACAGCAGCCCCTGGAGTTCCTCCACTTTTTTCTCGGTCACGCGGGTTTGGACCCTGGCCGCTTCCAGGTCGGTCAGAAGCGACTGCATCTCCGATTCTTTTGCAGCGAGGGCTTCTTGAATGTGCTGCTTATCCCGTTTCAATTCCTCCGTTGTTTTTTCAAGACGATCCACCCTGGCGGGCGCTTGGTAGACCGGGCAGTCACTCTGTCGGCCGCCGTTAATAATGAAAAACCAGCAGCCGAGGTGAAAGGCATCTTCGAGCGAAGCAGGTGCGTTAAACCGCGCAACGGATTCACCGTGGGCGGCCTTGTTGCCGGCCAGCCGAATGCTGTGAAACGCGTTTAAAACAACCGATGGGACGGACTGCTTGAATTCGTCGGCATTGAGGAGCTCTATCAGAGAATCCGAAGGGGGGTTCGGTATAGCGTGCTCATCATGGAACCGATGGACCATTGACTCGACATACGTTCTCAGCTTCACCAAGGCGCCGGGGGGATCCGGCCATGCATATTGTTCTGCAAAGCCCCCAAGACTTGAAAGCTCCGGCCATCGGTCTCGAAGAAATTCAAAATTCTTTGATTTCATGATGATGCCATTCATGCCCTTTCAATAGAGCAATCGCCGTGCCAAATTAATTTACGCGATATTTTTTCAGCCAGTTCGTAAATGTCTGGTAATTCGAAAAACCCAACAACTCGGCTGCTTTGGTTTTACTCCCGTTCACTTCAGCCAGCGCTCTTTTCAGATAATGCTGGGCCAATTTTTCCATAAGATTAAAGAGGTTAATTCCATCTGCCAAGGGTTTGCCGAGAAGCCCATCATCACTCTCTGGTGCCATCGGCAGCATGGCATCCCGGATATCTTCAAGATCGATGGTTGTACCGGAAGACCAGATGGCTGCCCGGGTAAGCGTATTTTGAAGTTCACGCACATTACCCGGCCAGGTATGTTGAAGCATAAGATTTTTTGCATTAGAAGAAATTTTTTTGTATTTATAGCCGGGTTCATTGACGCTCTCCTCATTTATCTGATCCAGAATGCGGTCAACGAGAAGACCGACATCCCCGGCACGGTCTTTCAGCGGCGGAAGCTTCAAAACAGCAACAGCAATACGATAAAATAGATCCGGTCTGAATCGACCCTGCGCAATTTCTTTTATCAGATCTCTGTTCGTGGCGGCAATGACGCGCACATCAAATGATATCGGTTTTGAGGCCCCCAGCCGGGTAACTTCTTTTTCCTGCAATGCCCTTAATAGCTTTACCTGGGCAGCCAGCGGCAACTCGCCGATTTCATCCAGAAACAACGTTCCCGTATCGGCTGCTTCGAAATAGCCTATTCGATGTTTTTCCGCTCCTGTAAATGCGCCTTTTTCGTGACCAAAAAGTTCTGATTCGATCAGTTCAGATGGGATTGCCCCGCAGTTGACGGCGACAAAGGGTTTTTCCTTGCGTGGACTGGCCTTATGAATCGCACGGGCCAAAAGCTCTTTACCTGTTCCGGAATCACCCTCGATGAGCACGGGAACCGAACGCGGTGCAATCAATCTGGCCTTGGCGACAATCCGCTTCATAGTGCTGCTGCGATGAATAATATTTTCAAATTCAGGTGCTTCGGGTAAAAGACCGGCGGTCAATTTTTCGAGTTTCTCGTCCGGTTTTCTTAGGAGATCCGGAATGAATTCAGCGGAAAGATCGAAGGGGACCGATGCGATCTTAACTCCCCCTTTGATTGAAGATTCTATGAGTGTGGCAGGAAAACGTGTTTTGGCGATGATGATCCAGACCGCAGCCATGGCCGGGGTGCCGGGGCTGAGATGATAGGTCAATTCGACATCGCTATCCTCAAGTTCGAGTGTTTCTTTAATGACCCCAACCGCGGCCTCATAGATATCGCCGAAATGGGTGGGACTGGACAGGCTGACTTTTTTTGTATTAATCTGGGCCGAGGTAAATGTGTTTAACCATTTTACGTATTCCTTGCAATTTGAGTCCGGTACATCATAAATCAGTATTATTTCTTGAAATGAAAGTTCAGAGACAGCCTGTGCGATGGGGCCTAAGCCAACATTTTTCTCGCGCCGTGAGGCTTTTAAATCGGTAAAACCGATCCAGGAATACAATATTGATTTCATACCTGTAATAGATACAAAAATAATTATTTTTTTACAAGAAATTTTATATTCAGTATGTGATTACCTCCTTCGCCGACTTCTGATCGATCATCAACCTCTCAGACCTGTCTTTTGCAGCCGATTCAGGAAACTCACTTTTCGGTGGTGGTTTTCGCAAATGGTTTTATATTTTCTGTTAAAGGCCTTTTCCTTTCCGGTCTTTTTATTGAGATCTCGCAGATCCACCAATAGCTTTACCGCCTCATCGTATTTGGCCGGTTGCTTTGAATCGATGAGCGCGTCCACTTTTTTCCAAATACTTTATATTTTTCCACCAGTTTCAACGGATTGCCTTTAAAATCGCCCCAATGATACTCGTTTACAAAACTGGTGGGGGTGATTTGCGCCCGTGATGATATGTTTCTTAACGACTGCATTTCTTTTTCGTTTAATGGTTTATCAACCGCTGTAAATTCATAATATTGGTATTCGCTCATAGTTTCTCAATCCTTGATATTTAAATGGGTTAAAAAAGGCTATCAAGTTCATTGATCGTTATTCTATACTTTCTTTACCCTAAGTTGTCATAAGGCAGTTTAAAATATTTAGGAAAATTGATGCTTCAGGACCTTGATAAAATAAGGCTCAATTTTGTCGATTTGCCCGATGATTTTGTCCGAATTAATGAGACGATTCCTCGTTAATGGAATGTGTTCATGAGTAAACATAAAATTTTCAATAAAGCAAGATCCCTTCAATTTTTTGTGGTATGTTTCTCGAAGCGAGTCAAGACCAGTTATTTCCATTTAACAACATAAGGAGAGCTTATGATTTTTAATACGTCAAAGCCCTTAATTTTATTGATGATAATAGCTTTGTTTTACATTTCAGGAAATTTGACCTTTGCCGGTCAGACGGAGCTGGATTCCAAGGTGTCGTTTACGGTCCAATGATATGATGTGGGCAAAGCCGCCCTGGAA
>JBAVYC010000824.1:0-2398 GCA_049698595.1 Desulfobacterales bacterium
TCCATCGGTGATATCCTGCTCGTGAATGAATCGGCTGCAGGCGGTTACGAAAAAAGTATATTCGAATCCCGTCAGTGTGTCAAGGAAGGCAGATGGATTGAGAAATCAGCTAAACTTAAAGATAAAATTGACAAAGTAGAATTAATCTGCCTTCGGAAATGAGATATGATCAGAGTAGAAAATCTGACAAAAAGCTTCGGTGGACACCTCATCTTCAATGGGATCGGCTTTTCCCTCGGCTCGAGGGAGCGCGTGGGTCTGGTGGGTCAAAACGGTCATGGCAAAACGACCCTTTTCCGGTTGATAAACGGTGAGGAACAACCGGATTCCGGTTCGGTTGTAATTCCGAAGAATTACCGCATGGTATATGTGCAGCAACATCTGGAGTTTGCCGCCGACACAGCTTTAAATGAAGGAATGCGGGCGCTTCCCGATCATGAACAGGGTCACTCCTGGAAGGTTGAAAAAATCCTTGCCGGCCTGGGCTTCACTGCAAAAGACTTTCACCGACATCCCAAAGAATTCTCGGGCGGGCTCCAGGTGCGCTTAAACCTGGTCAAAGCCTTGGTGTCCGAACCGGATCTGCTGCTCCTGGATGAGCCCACCAATTTTCTGGACATTACCTCCATACGATGGATCGAGCAATTTTTAAACAGCTGGCCCCACGAGCTGATGCTGATTACCCACGACAGGAGTTTTATGGACAAGGTCGTGACTCACACCATGGGGATTCATCGCCGTAGGCTGCGTAAAATCGTCGGCAATACGGGCAAGTATTACGATCAGATCGCCCAGGACGAGGAGGTATACGAAAAAACCAGGGTCAATGACGATCGCCGCCGCAAGGAAATCGAACAGTTTATCGGCCGATTTCGCGCCAAGGCCAGGCTGGCAAATCTGGTCCAGTCTCGCATCAAGACCCTAAAAAAAATGGAAAAGAAAGATAAACTCGAGCAACCAAAATTTCTTGAATTTTCCTTTCGCAGCAGCCCCTTCCCAGCCAAACAGGTACTAACGGCCCGCAATCTATCCTTTTCTTATGATGAGCGAACACCACTGATCGGGGATTTTAGCATCACCGTCCCGGCGGGGGAGAGAATCTGCGTAGTCGGCAAAAACGGTAAGGGCAAGACCACCCTGCTAAAACTGTTGGCAGGGGAATTGACACCACATTCCGGACAAATCGTTTATCACCCTGCCGTTAAGAAAAGTTTTTTTGAGCAAACCAATGTCAAAAGCCTGGTCGATGCCCGGACGGTTGAGGAGGAAATTCTCTATTCGCAACCGGATGTCGATCGACAGCAAGCCCGAGATATCTGTGGCGCCATGTTGTTTTCCGGAGACGAAGCATTGAAGAAGATCAGTGTTTTATCGGGTGGAGAAAAAAGCCGGGTGATGCTGGGTAAGCTTCTGGTCACCCCGGCCAATCTGCTGCTGCTGGATGAACCCACCAATCACCTCGATATGGAATCCAGCGATGCACTGCTGGCGGCCATCGACAGTTTTGAGGGCACCGTGATCATGGTAACCCACAATGAAATGTTTTTACATTCACTGGCCGAAAGACTCATTGTGTTTCAAAGTGATGCCATTAAAAATTTTGAGGGAAGCTACCAGGAATTTCTCGAAAAAGGGGGCTGGCAGGATGAAATTCAATCTTCCCCAAAGGACCGCGAGACGGAAAAGCGGACCAAAAAAGAAATGCGGCGCCAAAGATCCGAGATCATTGCGCAGCGCTCCACGGTGGTTAAACCCCTTCAAAATCGGATCACCCGGCTCGAAAACGATATCGAAACCCGCGAGACAGAATTAAACCATCTCAACGAATCCATGCAGCAGGCCTCACAAAACCAGGACGGGCCGCGAATTGTCGAGTTGTCCCAGGCCATCCACACCTGCCAATCGGCGATCGATCAACTTTTTGATAAACTGGAAAAAAGCACCGATGAGTTTGACCTCCAAAACACCGTTTTCGAGGATCAACTGAAACGGTTGGAGCCGGAATTGGCAAGGGGAATGAAAGCGCCTGAGTCAAAGGGCCTGGAGCGATAGCGATAGGGTAAAAGGTTGATTAAATTGAGCAGGCTAAACCTCCCACAGACCCTAATTGCAGAAACTACTTAGCCCTTACAGCATCAAGCATCCAACCTTTCAGCCTTCAGCTTTGAGCCTTCAGCCTCCCAGCTTCCTAACGTCCCAGCTTCCGGCTTCTCTTTACCCTATTCCGCATTCCCCATTCCCACCGGGGCGTAGGTACAGGCCCCGATGGCTTCCGGCTCGTAGAGCCTACAGCTCGGAGAGGCCGGAGGCCGAAATCCGAATTCACAGACCTTCGGTCCAGGTTTCATCTGGATACATTTTAATTGACAAGCCATCCGTTTTTTACTAACTATTTAGT
>JBAVYC010000825.1:0-1970 GCA_049698595.1 Desulfobacterales bacterium
GAAAAAGGCATGATCCCCATGCCGGATGCCGAGCGAACAAAATATCGTATGAATGTCGAAAAACTTCAGGGCCTGACGATGAAATAGCCGCAAATCCCTGCGCAATGCGGGCCGGATTTTCACGATCCGGCCTGCCTGTTAAGTTTCGTTCAAGGTTGATTGCAAAATGGATACATTAAATCAAGAATTTGCTTACATGGAAAAAACTACGAAAAACAGTGAAAACCAAGTTGTGGAACCCACTGAGAAGAGTAAGATGGGCCGAACCCTTGTTGCCCGTGAAAATCGTGAGACAGTGGGGGACATTGCCGTTGAAAATCCGCGGATGACCTGCCGTAATGTGAATGTCTATTATGGTGAAAAGCAGGCGATCAAAAATGTCTCCTTGGATATCGGACGTAACGAGGTGCTGGCGATGATCGGCCCCTCCGGCTGCGGCAAGTCGACCTTCATCCGATGCCTGAACCGCATGAATGATACCATCGATAGCTGCCGGGTGACCGGTGAAATCGCGCTGGATGGTGCCAACATCTATGACAAAAGCATCGATGTGGTTCCTTTAAGGGCCCAGGTCGGCATGGTGTTTCAAAAGCCGAATCCATTCCCGAAATCAATTTACGATAACATCGCCTATGGCCCCAAGATTCACGGACTTGCCGAAAATAAGGCCGAGTTGGATCACATTGTGGAGACCTCGCTGAAAAAAGCGGGGTTGTGGAATGAGGTCAGCGATATGTTGAACCATCCGGGCACCGGACTTTCCGGCGGTCAACAGCAGCGCCTATGCATTGCGCGGACCATCGCTGTAGGTCCGGAAGTCATTCTAATGGATGAACCCTGCTCCGCCCTGGATCCGATAGCTACCGCCGTCATAGAAGATTTAATCGATGAGTTACGCGAGCAATACTCCATCGCCATCGTTACCCACTCCATGCAACAGGCCTCGCGGGTTTCTCAACGGACGGCCTACTTCCATCTGGGAGATCTCATCGAGGTCGGCCCTACGGATCAGATCTTCACGCGTCCCAACCATCAGCTAACAGAGGACTATATTACCGGTCGTTTCGGCTAGACTATTTTTTCAAACGGAAAGGTTATTGATGCCCACCAAGCACATTGTCAAATCCTATGATGAGGATTTGGACATGCTCAAGTCCAAGCTCTCGGAGATGGGTAAAGAGGCAGAGGACCAAATTTCCAAAGCCGGTCGAGCACTTCAGAATCGGGACGGTGGACTGGCAGATGTCATCATCGTCTGTGATGAAAAAGTAAACGTTTTACAACAAGAAGTAGAAGAACACAGCATTCGAATTTTGGCGACCCGTCAACCCATGGCCCAGGATCTCAGATATGTGATCGCCGGTTTGAAAGTGGCTTCTGAGTTGGAGCGCATCGCCGATTATGCCGCCAACATTGCCAGGCATATATCCGATTTGGATCATCAGCTTGATATTGATCATCCGATTGCATCCATCATTGAGATGGTGGAATTGACAAAAGGGATGTTGGCGGACATTATGGTCGCCTTTTCTAAGGTCGACGCACAAAGAGCCATCGCGGTCTGGCATCGCGATGATCAAATCGACCAGATCTATGCCGGTCTTTTAAGCGACTTACGGGCGAGAATGTCCGAAGACCCAGGTAATATCAGATCTTACACCGGTTTGATTTTCATTGCCAGATGTTGTGAACGCATCGGCGACCACATCACCAATATCGCCGAAAATGTGCACTACATCGTGCACGGTAAAACCTATATTGATGGCAAAGTTCCGTTGTCCTAAGACCGGTTGATTGTCTTAGAGTATATGACAAAGAGTGCAAATCTCCTTTTTAGGCTCAACAGCGACATTCTTCTGTGCGGTTTGTTAGGACTTGTATGTCCGGGGATCGCCAGGGAAGACTGGCGTTTTGCACCTGCCGCGGAGTGTTAGAAATGATAAAACACCTATTACTGACCGCCTTTATTA
>JBAVYC010000826.1:0-16141 GCA_049698595.1 Desulfobacterales bacterium
GATTACCTGGCACAACTTTTTGTTGCCCTGGTAGGGGACGCTTCGCCCGCCTTCGTGATCAGCGGGCTGATGCTTCTGATGGGCATCCTCACCAACATCGTTTCCAACAACGCAGCAGCGGTCATCGGCACCCCCATCGCTGTTTCAATTGCCGCCCAGATGGGACAGCCGGCCGAACCGTTTGTCTTGGCCGTACTCTTCGGGGCCAATATGAGCTATGCTACACCGATGGCCTACAAGACCAACCTGCTGGTCATGAACGCAGGGAATTACACCTTCAACGATTTCCTCCGGATTGGGGTGCCGCTGCTTCTAATAATGTGGGTTACCCTTTCCTGGTTGCTTCCGACCCTTTACGGTATAAAATAACACCCGAAATGGGATCAATTGCCATCGATACTATCTAAATTTCAACCGTCGTAGTGTACTGGGGTTGACCTACTTAACAATTAGGAAGGTATAAATTTACCAAAAAAGAAGCGAATTTATTTTTTCGAATGAATTTTAATATGCTGGGATTCAAGTATATGTGCGTTATTTGAATCCCGGCTTACTTTATATGCAATGACCAAGATTGAATCTTTCATTTTTTTATATGTGTGGCCATACCATATGTACTCACCTATTACGATTAGCTAACGCTATACACAAATTTTAAGAATGTTAGATTCCGGCTAAGTCTAAACTCCTCACACTGGCAAAAAACTGTGGATTTGTAGTTTTAATTTATACTTCACCGATTCCCGTTAAAAAAATGGCGGACACAACAGATGGTGGTCCGCCTTTTGTTTTTATTCTGAGGGCGGCACCTACTCTTGCAGCTTGCAGTCCTTGTCCCATTCTGGGCAGGCGGTTTTCATGTCGGCGGTATATTTTTCCATACACTCACTGCATTCCATGTCGAAATTCGGGACGTCCCCGTACCGCTCCCGCATTTCCGCTTCCGAAAGGGCCTGAACCCCGCTGCAACCGCATTGCGGGCAACCGGTTTTAATATTGTACCGTTTTTTTGTCATTTAAAACCTCCATTTTAAAATTATATTCATGCCTAAAATCAATATAGCCGTGAAAACTCAGATATTGTAAATTTTAAATGAGGCTCATGTTATAGCCAAAATTGGCGGAAAAGTAAACCCAATGATATCTTCTTCCAAGTAAAATAACAAACGGCCATCACCTTGCGGGCATTCTATCAATATTGCCTTTTAGCTGGGCGATTTCAACCCCTAGACTGACGCACTGAATGCCGTTTAAGCATTTTTCAGCATCTCCGTCCTCAAGAAAGGTTTTAAGCTCATGGCCGCCTTGTTTAAGATCCACAACCCAGCGTTTATTTTTTTCGTCATATTCAACATTAACCGCGATACCGCATTCACCGATATCAGGATAAATTGACCGAATTTTTTCACAAAGTTCGTTTTTATCAACCATGATCTTTCTCCTTTATCATTATGAAGTTCGCCGGACGATCTTATCCCCGACAATGCAATTTTTTCAGTGTGTTAAATCGATAAAACTAAGCACAAATTTCAAACATTGCTGACGATTGCTCTGAAAAACAAGGTAAGACCGATGCGTTCAATGGCAAGATTAAAGCACTGGGATAAAAGTTAAGGGCTCCGATATGAGAATTTTTATCATCTCACGTCTGGTCCGCCCCAACGTGACCGGTTATCGCTTTGTCTTTTCAAGTTTAATAAAAAACATCAAAAGCGCCGGTATCACAAAAATGGTGAATACGGTTGAGACCGCCAGACCCCCCAGCACCACGCTGCCGAGCCCGCGGTAGAACTCAGAGCCCGGGCCGGGAATCAGAACGAGAGGCAGCATGCCGATGACACTGGTCATGGCACTCATGTAAATCGGTCGCAACCGCGTGCGGGTTGATTCAAGGACGGCTTCGCGGTAAGCCATCCCGTGGTAGCGGATATTATTCAAGGCCTGGTGGACGATGAGAATGGCGTTGTTGACGACCACGCCGATGAGGATCACAAATCCCAGCATGGTGAGGATATCAAGGGGTTGGTTGGCAATCCCGATGTTGACCAGTTTGAGACCGAGCAGTCCGCCGGCGGCGGCCAGCGGTATGGTGAACATGATGATGACGGGATAGATAAAATTTCCGAACAGCGCGGCCATCAATAAATAGGCAATGATCGCCGCCAGCAGGAAATTCCACTGAAAGCTCCGACGGGCTTGGGTCAGCTTGTCGGCCACCCCGCTTTGTCCGATATCCACTCCTGCAAGCAGCCCCTGGTCGGCCAAGGGCGCCACCACCCGGGCGTTGATGATCTCCATGGCCTCCTGCAGCGGAATGGAAAAAGGCGGTGTGATTTGAAGTGTAATCGTGCGCTGTCTTTCAAGATGTCGAATCTGGGTGATGCCGGATGTTCTTTGCATCATAGAAAGGGACGAGACCGGAACGACCTTGCCACCCTCGATGGCAATCAGAGAATTATACAGTTTTTCCGGGGTAGAAATATTTTCTTCGGAGACCTTGAGGACCATGTCGATCTTTTTTTCGCCTTCTTGTTTAAACTCGCCGATCTCGCGTCCGTCCATCAGCACATCGATGGTAACACCGAAATCCCGGGCCGTCATACCGGCGGCCTTCAACCGATCCCGATCCGGAATGATCCGCACCTCGGGAAAAAGCAATTCCAGTGATGGGACCGGCCGGACCTGGGCATTCGGAATTTCTCTCATTATAGCGCCGAAAAGCATACCGCCGATCTCAACGATGCGATTCAAATCTTCGCCGCCGATATTGACTTCGATGGTCCGGCCGCGACCGAGACCCGTTTGAAACACCCCCGCCTGAATACTGACCCCGTACATTCCCGGAATAGAATAAATCGTGCGCATGAAAAGCGGGATTAACTCGCCTGCTCGCTGTTCGTGGATACTGATGGCACCAAAGAGCATGATTTGTTCGGCGCCCACATAAAACATATTCTTGATCCCGGGATAGCCGTTGTGGTCACTGTTGAAATAAGGCGCATTGATTCGATAGATATGCTCGCCAATGGTTTTTCTTTCGTTAAAAGATAGACCGGGGGGTGGAATGAGGATGTTTATGATCAGGTTGCGGTTTCCCTGGGGAAGATATTCCATTTTGGGAAACAGGAGCACGGCGCCGTAGATCGAAATAATACTGAAGCAGAGCACCGTTGCCGTTCGTGTCAGCCAATTTCTGGTCGCCAGTTTTACCAGCCACATCATGCCGTTTTGAATCAGGGTGCCGACTGAACCCAGCAATGATTTTGACGGCCGGGACGTTTGTTTTCCCCGGGCAAGCATAAAGAGCTGATTTGAGAACATCGGGATGACCGACACGGAGACAAAGAGGCTCAATCCAACGGCCGAAGTTACGGCAATGGCAATGTCTCTGAATAGCTGTCCGGCCTCGTCTTTCATAAAAACCACCGGCAAAAACACCGCGATGGTTGTCAAGGTGGACGCCAGAATCGCGCCCCAGACCTCGCGGGTACCGTCATAAGCGGATTTAAAGGCAGATTTACCCATGTTGCGGTGCCGGTCGATGTTTTCCAGCACGACAATGGCACTGTCAATCAACATTCCCACCGCAAAGGCAATGCCGGCTAAACTGATGACATTCAGATTTCGTCCCAGAAGGTTCATGAATATGAACGTACCGATAATGCTGATCGGAATCGTGGCGGCCACAACAATGGTGGAAACAAAACTTCTCAGGAAAATCAGCAGAACGATAATCGCCAGGGTTCCTCCGAGCATAATATTCTTACGGACCAGCGATATCGCTCCCCGGATATACGGCCTTTGATCGTACACCCAGTCCAGATAGATATTCAGGGGGGCAAGTTTTTCCGTATTCAGCCAATTGACGACCGCCTCGAGCCGATCCGAAAGCTCCAGAATATTGGCATCGGATTCGGGTTTGACGCCGATGGCGATACCTTCTTTTCCGCGGTTCAGCATGGCATTGGTAAGCTTTTCATAGCCGAAGCTGACCTCGGCCAAATCCGCCACCCTGATGCGCTGCAGACCCGTTGATCGGATGACAACATTTTCGATGTCTTCAGGGGATTTAAATTCTGCAACCGACCGGATGCGGTAATCTCTGCGTCCAAGCCCCAGGGTGCCGGCAGAAATGTTAATATTTTCCGCTCTTAAAATATTGATGAGATCGGTGATGGTCAGACCATATGCCGCGAGCCTTTCAGGCTTAACGACGATGTGCATCTCCTTTTTGATCCCGCCGCCGATGAAAAGATCGGCAACACCGCCGGTACGTTCTATGTATTGCCGAATATTGTTTTCAAAATAGGTGCGGTAAGTATAGGTAGAATGGCTGTTGTCCTTGGTGGTTTTCAGCACCATCCAGATGACGGGAGAGGTGGCTGCGCCGGTAGCGCTGATGACGGGTTTTTCTACATTTTCAGGATATGCGGCAACTTCATCCAGTTTGTTGGAAACCCTGAGCAGGGCATTGTTCACATCGGTGCCGATGCTGAATTTAAGGGTAACGGTCCCCTGATTGTTGAAAGAAGAGCTTTCCATCTCCGCAAGATTAGGAATGCCCTTTAAGACTTTTTCCTGCTCTTCGATGATTTCACGTTCGATTTCATAGGGCGTTGCACCGGGCCAGATGGTGGTCACCGTAATCTCCGCTTCGATGACGGTGGGACTCAGCTGATAGGGCATACGCTGCAGTCCGATCCAACCAAAAAGGACCACCAATATGATACCGACAATAACTGAAACCGGTTTTTCTATGGAGAACCTGATGATGTTCATAGGATTGGTTAACCGGTTGATTAAGTTGATTGGGTTGAGTAGTTGATTGAGTTGATTAGGTTGATTAAGTTGATTGAATCAACCATTAACTAGCAGCTTTGAGCTTTCAGCTTCCCGCTTCTCTTCTCTGCCCTCTGTCTTCTGCCCTCTGCGATCTGTCATCTGTCATCTGGCTTCTGCCTCCTGTCTTCCGGCTTCTGAAACACCACCGCCTGTCCGTTTTTCAAGCGCTCATTGCCTTCCACCACAACGAACATACCCTCCGCCAGCCCCTGGGATTCAATGCCGGCGCTCAACCCGTCGTAACCGACAATTTGAACCGGCAACATTTTGCTCTTGGCGTCCACGATGGCATAAACGACGTTTTGACCGAATTTGGATATGACGGCATCTCGAGGAACAATCAGCGTTTGGGTGATTTTGCCGGTGGGTAAGGTGACCCTGGCCGACATTCCTTCAATCAGGGCATGTTCATTGGGGGTTCTGATCTTTACCGGAAATGTGCGGGTCGCAACATCCCCCCTTGGAACTATGGCGATCACGGTTCCGACAAAATTGCTGCCGTTTGCCGTTGCATTTACCGGCATTCCGTTTTTTATATACTGAATGAACCTTTCCGGTACTTCGACCACAATATCAATGATGTCATCTTTACCGATTATCGCGACGGTCTCACCCTCCGAAATCCACTCGCCGCGATCAACATACCGTTTGATAACAACGCCGTCAAAGGGGGCCTGAATGATCTTTTTCTCAAGCTCAATTTCGAGGCGCTCGACCTCGGCTTTCAGAGCGGCCGCTCGTTTTTCGTGTCCGATGACCCGAAACCTGTTTTCATCAAATGACTGTTTTGAGATGGACTTTTTTTTATAAAGTTTCTCTCTTCTTTTTAAATCGATTCCGGCGATTTCAAGTTCGGATAAAATTTGTTCAAAAGAGGCTGTCGATGCTTGAAGTCTTTTGCGAAGTATTTCAGAGCCGAGCTCAACAAGAATTTGATTTTGTTTAACCCGTTGGCCCTCCTCGAAGTGTACCATTCTAACCAGGCCACTAATCTCCGAAGCTGTATCGGATATCTCCTGGTAAAAAATCGTCGCAATAAATTCGCTCTGGGGCGCGACCTGTCCTCTTATCACTTTGGCCACCGACACGTTGGCCGGCGGTATTGCTTGAGATTTTTGCTGACCCCACAAACACGATGGAAAAAGTAGCGGGTAAACCAGCAACGCAAGTAAAATAATTCCATAGGAGTGAGACCTACCTGCCATGTTGTTTACCCTCCGGCTTTTGCAACGTTAGAAGTCGAAACCACAACCACTCGAACCAAGATAAAACAGGTTGGGTAAAATCACAACCACAAGATTCCCTGACGGGTAAAAGTTCAGCCACTAGGACACGCAGCGGACCCATAAGGAATATCTGGTTTAAAGGGGTTGAACGGGGGTAAGGCCCGGCGCGAAGGCCGCAACTCGTCGGGTGCGGGGCAAAAGGCGAACAAGCATTGGACAGGTACGAGTTGGATTGCGGATTACTTCAAAATAAGAAAACGTCCCTCTAATTCTCAGCGACTGATTCCTCCGACGACCTTCTGTCTGCACCTCAAAAGAGATGCGCAACATCCTGAAGGATCTGCTTGAGTTCTTCCCCGATGCTCTCTATCGTTTCAGGCGCTATTTTGAGAAGTTGGGCGGATTGAAGCTCGGCAAAATCCACTTCATCTTCAAAAAGGCTAAAACCGAGTCGGCGGGTGAGCATATTGGCCAAATGAACGACCAGTATCTCCTGTGAAGCATCCGCGCTAAACTCAGTATCCTCGTGGTGGGCGATGACCTCCATAAATTTATCGTCGAATCCCCAGCGTTTGACAAGCAATTTGCCAAGACTGATGTGGGCTTCTTGGATATTGGCCTGGACCGCGGCCATGTTCAATCTTTTTTGATTGGATACCTCGGTAAACGCCTTCAACAATAAAATTTTTCCGATATCATGGGTCAGACCCATTAAAAAATAGTTTTCCGGATCCTCGAGTTTTAAATTCTGAGCGATCAATTTGGCTCCAAAAGCGCTGGCCAGTGAATGTCCCCACAATTTATCCATTAAAATTTTGTATTGAACCCTAGTGGTTTCATAAAGACTTTTATTGGCAACGGCAATGACAATGTTGAGGCTTTCCTTCAGGCCCAGACGCGGTATCGCACTTTTCACATTGCGAATCTTGGTAACCCCGCGATAGACCGGACTGTTTGCGACCGAAATCAACCGCAGGGATATAACCGGATCTATTTCGATGACCTCCGCCAGGTCATTAGAGCCTGAGGCCGGTTTTTTCATTACGCGCTGCAAATCCCGGGCGACCTGAGGCATTACCGGTGGGCTTATTTTACCGGCCATAAAGTTTTTAATTATGGCAGCGAAGATTTGCTTCATGGAGGTCGTTTCTTTTTTTAACATAAAGTCTGAGGAGTTACCGGAGTTGGCGTCAATGAACTTTATAAAATCCGGGATTAGATTTTCATCAAACAGCTTGCCGGCATTACTTTTTATGGCCTCCAGGGCATCTTTGGTGCTCATTGCCTGTTTTGAGGAACGGGGAAATGCGAGATTGTCAAAATGGTTGAACAGGCACAGGATCCTGCCGCCGAGGGGGATCTCATTGTCTTTCAAACCATCCGGATAGCCACTTCCGTCTATTGCTTCATGGTGGTGGCGAATCATCGGTAAAATGTCTTTCAGGCAATTGAGGTTCGACAGAATTTTTTCTCCACGAACGGGATGTTTCTTTATCGAGATCATCTCTTCGTCGGTAAGCTGGTCGACTTTTTGTAATATCGCTGCCGGCACACCGATGATGCCGATATCGTGCAGCAAACCGGCATAATAAATGGTTTCATTGCCCTCTTCATCAAAGATCTTAAACTCCTCGCAAAAATTGGCACTATTATTGGCCACCCGCTCGGAATGCTTTTTTAAAAATGGATCTTTTTCTTCGATCACTGCAGCCAGAGTTCCAATTATATCTAAAATAAAATATCTGAATTCAGTTTTGTCTTTTGGGATGTCAGTATCTGCCATGATTATTTCAATCCGGAAAGCTGTTGTTAAGTACAGTTTTCAGCTAAGTCCATATCTTAGAATTTGCACAGCCTGTTGGTTGTCACTTCTTTCCGATAATATTCCCGCCGTTATTATATGCCCAGCATAGCAAAAATGCAGTATTCCAGTCAGGGCGGAGCTTTCAAACTTTAGCATATGCATAAAAAAAAACATAGCATTTATAATTTGACAGGCAATCTTCTTTTCTCTATTATCCGTCTTGGACACCTTGGGTTGCCACTGCCTCAGGCGGAGGTGTCGGATAACTTGTTTCGCCCTGCATTACTATCTAAAAGGTATGACGACCATGGATCTCACCGCCACCTGGAATGCTGAATATATTGATGCCCAGTATAAGCGATGGAAAGCAGCGCCTGATGAGCTCTCACAGGACTGGCGCTTTTTTTTTGAAGGCTTTGAGCTGGCTGCCTCCGATAAAACGGCAGCGGAAAAGGCCTTCGATAACGACCGGCTGGAGGGCCAGGCCGCAGTGCAAGCCCTTATTTATCGATACCGGGATCTCGGCCATCTTTTGGCTTGTCTGGATCCACTGGCAGCCTGTCCGATCGATCATCCGCTATTAAATCTGGCGGCATTCAATCTCACACCCGCAGATCTTGACTTCGAATTTGTTGCCCCGCGGTTTTCCAAATCCGGCCGCGCCCCGTTGCAAAATATTGTTCAAGCCCTCAAGAAAACATACGCGCATTCCATCGGTGTCGAATTCATGCATCTGCAGGATCCGGACGAACGCAACTGGCTGATCGATCGGATGGAAACGGGGCTTAACCAACCCAACTTCGAGACCCCAGTCAAACGCCGTATTTTGGACAATCTATTCCAGGCGGCCCTGTTCGAGCAGTTCATCAACAAAAAATATCTCGCTGTAACGCGTTTTTCCCTCGAAGGCGGCGATGCCATTATTCCGGCTTTAAATGGATTGGTTGAGCATGTGACTCACAAAGGGTGTCGGGAAATCATTCTGGGCATGGCCCACCGGGGACGATTAAATGTACAGGCTCATATTTTAAAAAGGCCCTATGAAGAAATTTTTTCTGAATTTGAAAGCTGCTACGATCCAGATGATTTGACAGGAGCCGGGGATGTAAAATATCACAACGGTTATCTGACGGATATCGAAATTACGCAAAGTTCAAGCTTGCGGATTTTTCTAATGAACAATCCAAGCCATCTGGAATCGGTGGATCCGGTGGTGGAAGGGTTTGTCCGGGCCCGGCAGGATATCCTGTCAGACCAGAGCCGCATCAGGGTGATGCCTTTGTTGATCCATGGCGATGCCGCTTTTGCCGGACAGGGGATTGTGGCCGAAACTTTGAATATGTCCCAGCTTGAGGGGTATCGAACCGGCGGAACAATTCATCTGGTGATCAACAACCAGATCGGATACACCACCCTGCCCGAAGATGCCCGTTCCACCCGCTATTCCACCGACATCGCCAAGATGTTGATGGTACCCATTTTTCACGTGCACGGCGAGGACCCCGAAGCACTTGTCCACGTATTTCAGCTTGCCGCCGACTACCGTTGGGAATTCGGCAAGGATGTTGTGATTGATGTGGTCTGTTATCGCCGCTACGGACACAATGAGGGCGATGAACCCTATTTCACCCAGCCGCTGATGTACGAGCAAATTCGACAGCGGCCATCATTGCACCGGATTTATGCCGAAAAACTGCTGGAAGAACGCATTATTCAAAAAGAAGACATCGATACCCTCGAAAAATCAATTAATACGCGGTTAAATGCCGCATACGATGCCGTTCACGGAAGCGAATGTCCGTTTCCGTTTGCTGTTTTTTATGAAAGCTGGCAAGAGATTGAGGCAAATTATAGCCATGTTCCCATAGATACCGCTGTAAAAGAGAAAACCCTCATCTTTTTGGCCCGCAAGTTGAATAAAGTTCCCGAAAGCTTTGCCTTAAATCCGAAACTTGAAGGACTGCTGCAAAAACGGCTGCAGGCCGTGGAACGCGGCTATGGAATTGATTGGGCTAACGCAGAGGCGCTGGCATTTGCCTCTGTGCTGACGGAGGGCGCTCCCATCCGTCTCAGCGGTCAGGACAGCGGTCGGGGAACATTCAGTCAGCGGCACAGCGTTCTATTGGATACCCGCTCCGGCAAGAGGTATATACCGCTCAATGAGCTGGATCAGAACCAGGCACCTTTTCGGGTGTATGACAGTTTTCTGTCGGAGGCCGGCGTTCTCGGTTTTGAATATGGCTATTCAATCGCCCAACCCCATGGCCTGGTTCTTTGGGAGGCCCAGTTCGGTGACTTTGCCAATAATGCGCAATCGATTATCGACCTTTTCATTGTCAGCGGAGAATCCAAATGGCAGCGTTTGAGCGGTCTGGTGTTGCTGCTGCCGCATGGATTTGAAGGCCTGGGTCCTGAACATTCCAGTGCCCGACTGGAGCGCTTTTTACAGCTGAGTGCTGGGGATAATATCCAAATCTGCAATCCCTCGACCCCCGGCCAGTATTTTCATCTCCTGCGACGTCAGGCAAAAAGCAAATTTCGCAAACCGCTGGTGATTTTGACACCCAAAAGTCTTTTGCGTCATCCTGCGGCCATATCGACCCTTGATGAATTTGCCGACAATTCATTTCAGGCAGTTCTCGATGATTCCAATCGCGTAAAAAATCCGAAAACAATCCTGTTTTGCAGCGGGAAGATTTATTATGAATTATCCGCCCGGCGCAGGGACCTCGAAAACACAAATGTCGTCATTGTGCGCCTTGAACAGTTTTACCCATTTCCCGAAGATCAATTGAAAAGGGTGGTAAAAAAATATTCGCGTTCCAAAAATTGGTGCTGGGTCCAGGAAGAACCTGAAAATATGGGTGGCTGGCAATTCATCAAGCCCCGGCTTGAGAGTCTCACCAAACAAACCCTGACTTATGTCGGCAGAGAGCCGGCTGCCAGTCCGGCCACGGGCTTTCCGGCAATATTTAAGCAGGAGCAAAACCGGATTATCGAAAAAGCAGTGGGAGGTGCTGCCGGGAAAGGGTAACCGTCGGAGGGGAGTTAGGGCTCTTGTTGCCGGCTGCTCGTCACTGGTGAATCGGTAGCTTGATTGGATAGCAGAGGCCGGAAAACAAAATAAAAAAGCGAATATCGAAGGAAGGCATTCTGTCGATTTTAATTAAATAAAAAGACAGAGCGAAGCCTCCGGCTCTTAGGGGTTGTACGCCTACGCCTCGGAGAGGGATACCACGAATCTTCAATCTTCAATCGTCAATATTCAATTCCGGCTTGTCCGGGTTAGAGACATATCTAAGGAAATAAAATGCTGATAGAAATCAAAGTGCCCAGCGTGGGAGAATCCGTAACCGAAGCGCTGCTGGCCCAGTGGTTTAAAACCGATGGTGATTCGGTAAAAAATGACGAGCCGCTGTTCGTCATTGAAACCGATAAGGTCACCCTGGAGGTGGTCGCCGAAGCCGATGGTGTGCTTTCGATTAAAGTACCGGAGGGGGAAACGGTTGCCATCGGCACCGTGGTCGGTACGCTGGACACCGCTGCGGCTGCAAAAACAGCGGATGAGCCTGTCGTCGACAAAGGTGGAGAAGCGGTCGCAGCAGCGCCTGCCGCCACAGTCCCGACAGAAGCGCCAGCAACCGAATTAACTACTGAACGTGTCGCTGCTGCTCCTGTCGCCAAGGATGCCGGCCCGGCGGTGCCGCAACAGGAACCCGTGGCCGAGGTGCCGGTCTTTGACCGCGCAGAAGGGGTGCAATTTTCCCCTTCAGTGAGACGGTTATTGGTGGAGAAAGATCTTGATCCTGCTCAAATAACAGGAACCGGTCCCGGCGGCCGCCTTACCAAAGCAGATGTTATTTTATACCTTGAAAGCGGGCGGGCTTCAGTTTCTGGCGGCACCTCCGATCCGGCCACGGCCGCCGGCGCCAAGGACGCCTCAGCTGAAATGCCACCCGAAAAAGCCGTTGCCGCCGCAGAACGCACCCACCGTAAACCGATGAGCCAGATCCGTCAGCGCATTGCCGTCCGGCTGTTGGAAGCTAAACACAGTACGGCCATGCTCACGACTTTCAATGAAATCGATATGGCCCACGTCATGGCCATTCGCCGGCAGTATAAGGAAATTTTCAAACAAAAATATGGTGTCGGCCTGGGTTTCATGTCGTTTTTTATCAAAGCCTGCATCGAAGCGCTAAAGGAGCTTTCTCAAATCAACGCCTTTATCGACGGGAAAGATATCATCGAACACCATTATTATCATATCGGAGTGGCGATAGGGTCCGAGCGCGGCCTGGTGGTCCCGGTGATTCGGCATGCCGATATGCTGAGTTTCGCCGGGCTGGAACAGGCCATTGTGGACTATGTAAAAAAGATCAATGAAAATCGTCTCGAACTTTCCGATCTGGAAGGCGGCACCTTTACCATCAGCAATGGTGGCGTTTACGGATCCCTGTTAAGTACGCCCATTTTAAACACCCCCCAAAGCGCTATCCTGGGAATGCATAAGATCGAAAAACGCCCGGTGGTCATCGATGATGAAGTGGTTATCCGACCCATGATGTATGTGGCGTTAAGCTACGATCATCGCATTGTCGACGGCAGAGAGGCGGTCACCTTTCTCAAGCGCATCAAGGAGTGTGTCGAAAATCCGGAACGAATCATGATGGAGATTTAAATAGGGTAACCGTTCACAGGTTCAGGGTTCAACGTTCAGGGTTAAGGACAAAGAAGGCATTAAAGACCCAAAGTTCTCGATAAAAATGAGATTTGGGATTTTAAGTCTGTTTTCAGAAAAGCAAATTGTATTTATCTGAGTCGGTTAGAGTCTATTTTGACGCTGCCTGAAAACCTACTATTGTACATCTGAGGGATTTAATGATGGCTAATAAAGAAAAGTACGATCTGATAGTCGTAGGCAGTGGTCCCGGCGGATATGTGGCTGCGGTTCGCGCCGCCCAGCTCGGCTTGAAAGTCGCCTGTATCGAAAAAGAGCCGCGCCTGGGGGGCGTCTGCCTGAATGTCGGGTGCATACCCAGCAAAGCTCTGCTGGATTCCAGTGAATACTACCACCTGGCCAAAGAAAAGTTCGCCGCCCACGGCATCAAGACCGGCCGGGTAAGTTTGGATTTGCCCACCATGATGGCCCGCAAGGAAAAGGTTGTTCAGGAGCTGACGGCAAACGTCAAAAGGCTTCTGGAAGGCCATAAAATCGAAATCATCCACGGTACGGCCAAACTGGCCGGATCGGATCGCATCGAGGTGATACAAAATTCCGGCAAGGCTAAAAAAAATGAGCTTTTAAGCTTGCAGGCCAAAGCGATCATCCTGGCAACCGGTAGTAAGGCGTCATCGCTGTCGGGTCTTGAGTTTGACGGTCAACATATTGTCAGCTCCCGTGAAGCCTTAAATTTTGATGCCGTTCCCAAACACCTCGGCATCGTGGGCGGCGGCTACATCGGATTGGAGTTAGGCTCGGTGTGGCTGCGCCTCGGTGCAAAGGTAAGCGTGATTGAAATGCTGCCCAAAATTGCCACCACCCTGGATGGACAGGTGGGGCGCAAACTGCAGCGGGTTCTCAAACGTCAGGGCATTAATTTCCATATGCAGACCAAAGTGACCGGCGCCAAAATCGCCGGCAAATCCATCCAGGTTGACCTGGAAACCAAAAAGGGCCGGGAAGCGTTATCCTGCAACCGTCTTTTAATCAGCGTCGGGCGCCACCCCCGTACAACTGGATTGGGTCTCGAAGACGTGGGTATAAAAACGGACCCCGACACCGGACACCTGCTGGTGGATGCATCATATCGCACAAATATCCCCACCATTTATGCCATCGGTGATCTAATCCCCGGTCCGATGCTGGCCCATAAAGCCTCCGCCGAAGGGATCGCAGCGGCCGAATGTATCGCCGGCAAGCCCGGCGAAGTGAACTACGATGCCATTCCCTCGGTGATCTACACTTGGCCCGAAGTGGCGGCTGTGGGACTCACCGAAGAACAGGCCAAGGAACGTGAGATCGACTTTTGTACCGGCACCTATCCTTTCTCAGGCGCCGGTCGGGCCCGCTGCATGGGTGAAACCGAAGGGTTTGTCAAAGTCATCGCCCACAAAAAAACCGACAGGGTCCTTGGGGTGCATATCATCGGACCCCGGGCGGCGGACATGATTGCCGAATGCGTGCTGGCCCTCGAGTTTAATGCCAGCTCCGAAGACATTGCCCGCACGGTTCATGGGCACCCAACCTTTTCCGAAGCCCTTCAGGAAGCGGCCATGGCGGTGCAGAAATGCTCGATTTATGCATCCTGATTTTGTTATTGAGCTATATTAGTCCCTTATAAAAAAGGGCCGAAGCAAAGAAAGATTTAGCCTATCAATAATTTCTTGACAATAATTACAAATTCAATTACAAATTCAGGTATATTCGCGATAATGCATCCCATGCTGCTTCTGAAACGAATTGCGCAACTGCATCTCATCTCAATTTGTTGATCTCTTTCTGAACCGAACTGTGAGCCGAGCCTAATCCCGGACAAATTTCATTTGCTGAATTCAAAAACCCGTCCCTTTAACCCTTAACTTTGGTGGCAAGAACCATGAAAAAGGGTTTCCAGAAAATGCCGGCAAAAAGCTTCTGAGGGTGTTTTATATGCCTTCGGAGGCATCTTAATTGTAGATGGTCGTTGAAAGCCTTTATTAATCTTTAACTAAAGGAGGTCAGCATGGAAAAGCCCATCATCAATTATGAAAGCCTGATTCGCATCACCAAAGCCATCTCCACGCTCCGGGATCCGGAAGAAATCGTGCTGATCACGGTTGAGGGCGTCACCAATGCCCTAAAGGTTAAGGGCTGCACCCTGTTCCTGTTCAGCCGCCAGAGCGACGAGCTCAAACTAGCCGGCAATTTTGGATTAAGTGACGACTATCTGAACAAGGGTCCGGTCAGTTCTCTGCGTTCGATTGCGACAGCCCTTCAGGACAGACTACCGGTGGCCATTTTCGACGTCGCCGATGACCCCCGGATTCAGTACCCTGATGCTGCTGCCAGAGAGGGCATTGCATCGATTCTTTCGGTCCCGATTATTATTGGAGAGAATCTGATCGGATGTATGCGGGTGTACACCACCGAGCCCTGGGAGTTCACTTTAAACGACGTCAATTTTGTCCAAGCCGTTGCTCAGGTTGTCGGCATGGCCTTAGAAATGTGCCGAGTCAACAAAGGCTTAAAAGACAGTATTGATATTTTGAAGACGATGCGTGATCCCAAGACCATGCGCTACAACCGACGAACCCCGTACGAGGGCGTCCCCAAAAGCTTTGCCAGTGCGGCGCCCCAACCCGGCGCCTGATTTTGCAACATGTCCTCCGTAGAAGGGGAGATCCTAAATATATATAGGTAGGCGATTTAATTGAAACCTTAGTTGAGCGATTGTCGAGGTATTGGCAACCTCAATTTGGGCGAAAGAAGGGAGGGTATTATGGCTGTAAAAATTTTAATCAAACGCAAATTCAAAGACGGAAATTTAAAAATGGCAGCGCGATTATTGATTAACCACCGCAACGGGGCAATGCAGCAGCCCGGCTATATCTCTTCAGAAACCATGCAACGCCTCGAGGACCCATTTCAGATCACGGTGGTATCGATGTGGAAAGATATCGAATCCTGGGAAACCTGGAAAAACAGTGAGATGCGTCTGGCCTATGAGAAGGAAGCCAAAGATTACCTGGTCGGACAGACTGAATACGAACACTATTCATTGGGGCTGCCCCTTGAATAGCTTCAGTTCAGTCGCAATCTTTGTTCAATTTATTTTGTCCCCAATCCTAAGGCCGGGTTTAATTCCCGTGGGAGCGGCTTCCAGCCGCGATTAAGCGACTAAGACTTCCGTACGATTTCTTTTCGCGGCTGGAAACCACTGGGTCGGAGGTTTACGTCCGTGCTAGGGAGTCAAATTAAATCAAGGGCTTAAAAGAATTTACAAGTCCTTTTTTTATAACCAAAAATTTTGTTTCCAACCCCATTTCCAACCATTCCGAGAAATAAATGATCGGCCGAATCTGGTATTCTTATCAATGGATAGTTGAGATTTGGGGTTTTTTGCGTTTGAGATATCCAAAGCTTATCTTCATCTATTTCGATAACCATCGAATTAAAACTTCTGGCAGTTATGTCAGATATTGAAAAGTGTTATATTTTTCAACTTATCTCAAATTATTTGAATTTTGGATATTCGATGCAGCCTCAAGGAATATATGACTGACTTTGTAT
>JBAVYC010000827.1:0-4241 GCA_049698595.1 Desulfobacterales bacterium
CCAGCACGACATCATCAATATGATCCATTCCCCTGATGGCAGCGTGTTCACCGGGACGGCCTTCCTGGTTTCCCAGGGATTTTTTGGCGGCTTTATACAGAATATCTTCCGCCAGGGTCGATTTGCCCGATCCGGACACACCGGTCAGGCAAACAAATAACCCCAGGGGGATGTGTACATCGATCTTCTTCAAATTGTTGGCGGCCGCCCCCTTGATTGTCAGCCAGCGGTTGCTGCGGGGGTTGCGCTGCCGGTCGGCGACGGGGATTTTGCGCCGACCCTTCAGATACTGGCCGGTGAGAGATCCGTTGACGTCGGCAGTGGGCCCGAAATACATGACCTCGCCGCCCTGTTCACCGGCTTTTGGCCCCAGATCCAGCAGGTAGTCACTTTCGCGAATGATTTCGGGATCATGTTCGACCACCACCAGGGTATTCGATAAATCGCGCAGCCCTTTTAATATGCGGATAAGCCGATGATTATCCCGGGGATGCAGGCCGATGCTGGGTTCATCCAGAACATAGAGGGTATTGACCAGTGAAGCACCCAGGGCGGATGCCAGCGCCACCCGTTGGACCTCGCCGCCGGAAAGGGTGCGGGACTGACGATCGAGAGTCAGGTATCCCAGACCGACATCTCTGAGATAATTCAGGCGATTGCGGACTTCCTCCAATATCAGTTGACCGGCTTCATCCTGGGGAGGAACCGGCAACATCTTGAAAAATTCATGAGCCTGCTCGACGTTCAGGGCATAGATCCGCGCGATGTTCTGTCCGCCGAGGCGGTACAGCAAGGTCTCTTCCTTGAAGCGCGTGCCGCTGCATTCGCTGCAGACATCATAGCTGCGATAGCGGGATAGAAATACCCGCACCGTCATTTTGTAGCTTCTGGACTCCAGCCAGCGGAAAAACCCTTCGATGCCATAATAGTCGGAGGTTCCTTTAGTAATGGCGTTTTTGTGGGCCGCCTTCAATTTCCCATAGGGGATATGCGTCGGAATTTTTTGACGCCGACAGAAATCCATCAGGTCTGTAAATTCCATGCGGTCGTTGTCCGGATTACCAAAGGCTTTGATGGCACCGTCTGCGAGGGAGAGCGAGTGGTCGGGTATGACGAGGTCCATGTCAATGCCAATGGTGCGGCCAAAACCGCGGCAGGTTTCACAGGCGCCCATGGGGCTGTTAAACGAGAAAAGATTGGGCATGGGCGCGCTGTATTCAATATTGCAATGGGCGCACGCCAGGCGGTTGCTGAAGGCAAAATGCCCATCCGGACCCAGCCAGACATCCAGACGTCCGCCGCCGAAGCGGAAAGCCAGCTCGAGGGAGTCCAGCACCCGCGCTTTGTCTTTGGGGCGCAGTATTAACCGATCGGCCAGCACCGCTATCTCTTTTGGGCGGCGTTTGGGCTGCCAGTCTTCCAAGGGGATGATTTGGTTTTTAAGGAACAGGCGGTCAAAGCCCATCTGCCTTAACGACCCTCGCAGCTCGTCGATGGAGGCGCCATTGATCATGTAAGGAAAGGTGATGACGATGGCTGATTCCGTCGGATGCTCTTGCAACAGGTTCCAGACATGGGCCGGTGTCTCCGGTCTGACGGGCTGGCCGCATGAGCGGCAGTGGAGCTGTGCGAGCCGTGCGAACAGCAGCTTGACATAATCTGTAATCTCGGTCATGGTGCCGACCGTCGAGCGCGAGGTCCGGACCGGATCCTTGCGGTCGATGGCAATGGCCGGCGGAATACCTTCAATTTTTTCAACCTGGGGACGATCCATGCGATCCATGAATTGCCGCGCATAAGGTGAGAACGTCTCCACATAACGGCGCTGACCTTCGGCATACAGGGTGTCAAAGGCCAGGGAAGATTTGCCCGACCCGCTGACGCCGGTGACCACGGTAATCTGATTCAGCGGGATGGCTAGATCCAGGTTTTTAAGATTGTGCTGACGGGCACCTGTTATTCGAATAGACTGGTTTTTCATTATGTTGTAATTTCCGATCCGATTTCTACAGCGCATAAACTAATCCCCTTTTTCAGGATGGCAATCTGATTTTTGTTCGCCCAAGCTCCGGATGAATTTTTTATGGAAAAAGTTCCGCCACTAAGACACGAAGGCACAAAAAATCGTTTTTAGTATATTAAAGCTGTGTTATTAATACGGATATCGTTGATTAGTTGATTGGTTAAGTGGTTGTAAATATGGATTTATCTCATATTTGCAAAATAATTGGACACTTCATATTATAACAGTCATAACGTTTTGAAATCATGGCTATAATTTACCCAATAAACCATTCAACCCGTAAGCTATGCAACGAGGTTCGTATGAGCTGTATACGCTTTTTCAACCCGGAACGTTGAGCTCCCTGGCCCAGACCTGACTTTACGTTGCTCAATTATTTAGATTCATATTTGGGAACCCGGCACGGGCCGTAATATGATCTAATAAGTCGCACTCTCCAAGGCGTAGGCTCTCCGAAACGAAAGCTACGAGCCGGAGGCCAGGGCGGGCTGAACCGCTCAACCTATATAAAATACAAATGATTCGTCATGGAATAATTATCATAATTGCCGGAATATGGACAATCTGCCTGCTTTTAGCGGTCGAGTCCCAAGCGGGTGAAAGCCTTGCGGAGGTAAAAATTCCACAAGCCCTTTCTGCCGGACTTCATCATTTCCTCGACCTTGCGGACCCCGATAAAACAGTCGCTTTTGACCCGAAAAAGGTTGCCGGGATACTGGATTTCATCAACCAACCCGGAAAGGATGATGCTCTGTATTATGCAGACAGTGTGCTCGGCACTCCTTCAGCCTATTACGAATTTGATATTCGTGAAAATCTTAAGAAGATCATAGCATATTCGTTTAATCCCGATATTCCAGATATCGCCACCGTGCCTTCTTCGGTGCGGTTGCTCTACTGGCTGGATGCACGGAAGAACCGGCAATCACCACCGCCAATCGGGCAGTACCTGGATCGGCTCGATTCACCGGTCGTTATCAATGGGCTCCAATATATGGAAATTACGCCGGACACCCATTCGGGCGCCTACTATGCGTACAACCTATACCAAACCGTGCTTCTTTTTAAGTATCGCCAACGCAATATCCTGGTTACCGTTTCCAGACAGGTGGATGTTTCCACCGTCGGTAAAAAAGGATATGTATTGGGTGGGGACGATGATTGGGACTATTTGTATTCCGGCAAAACCGGGTTGACCATCCCTGCACTGGGATGGGTTAAATCTTATATGTATGAGTCCAGCGGAATCAATATTTATGATGAGATTGACCCGGTCGCAATGAAGGTTCGCTGCGCCGTGTTTAAATGGCTTCGGGCCGGCTGGTCCGGAATCAACATGGTGCGAAGGCAACATATTTACAGCGGTCTGAAACGCTTTGCAAAACCGCTGAAAGAGATTTTGGAATATCCTTCACTGCCATCGGTGGAATCAATGGCCGGCGATTTTTCTCGGATCAAGGGGTTTTCCGAAGACACCCTGAGATCCAAAATGAAGATATATTCCGGTATGTTGCAAAGCAGGTATAAAAGGGGTAAGGGGCATGCCAAAAAACTGCCTTCATTTCTATCCAAAAGCAAAAATCATTGGGCCCAGATGTCGCGAGACGAAATGGAATCGGCCCTGGTGATAGAATATATGAAATATGCAGTTGGTAAAACGCGGCCGGATGAAGTGAGGGAGCTTTTAGGCTTGGAGCGATAACTGGGTGATGCAGTTTATCTGATAAAACCCGATAAGGACCTAATTACCTATGATGAATAAGACTCCAGTAGCCATCGTAACGGGTGCATCGCGCGGGCTGGGAGCGGCCGTGGCCTGCTGGCTGGGCAAAGTAGGGGCGGCGGTTACGCTTGTCGCTCGATCGGTAGAAAAGCTTGGAGAAACGGGCGATGAAGTTCGACGTCTGGGCGGTGAACCTCTGGTATGCAGGGCGGATGTCTCTCAATACGATGCCTGCCGCAAAGCCGTCGACAAAACATTGGCCCGTTTCGGTCGGATCGATGCGGTGGTTAACAATGCCGGTATTGTTCAACCGATTTCCGCCATCGTCCGGACCGATCCCGCCGACTGGCGATACAACATAGAAGTAAATCTGATCGGTCCGTTCAATCTGATCAGGGCCGCTGCAGCCGCTTTAAGTCGGCAAAACGGACGAATTGTAAATGTGAGCAGCGGAGCCGCCAATCTGGCGTTGGAATCCATCAGTGCCTATTGCAC
>JBAVYC010000828.1:0-7867 GCA_049698595.1 Desulfobacterales bacterium
GGAGGTATTGGTTTAGCAGGCTTGAAGCTGGGATGCTGGAAAGCTTGGAGGTTCAAAACTTCTACTTTCTCCTTGCATCCCAGCATCCCAGCTTTCTAGCTTCCCAGCCAATAACCTCATAGTGCCATCATAAAATTCTAATAACGAATAACAATTAGCGCCTTATTGAGTTTTTTCGCTCAATAAGGGTCACTCCACCGTGAGGTAGTCCAGCGGTCTTATATCATAGGAAACTTCCAGGTGACGCTTCAGCTTTTCGTCAATCAGCTGGGTCGAAAATTTTTGGCCGAAAACAAATTCTCCCGTCACCATTCCCATGGTTCCGGAAAAGATGACAAGATCCTCCAAAGGTCCCGGAATTTTACTTTTTACAAAGGACATCAGTTCGGCCGGATTCAAAAGCGTCCCCAGGCGACCTTCCTGGTAGAGGGTGGCTTTTGCGTCTTTGACGACACTGGCTTTCATAAGAAGATCATCCCAGTGACCTTCTACTTCCTTCAATGGCCATACGGTCCGGCCCATCAAATTGGGACAGATCTGTTTTGCTCTCGGTATATCGGTTTCCTCTAAATGGCGATCGGTATGATCGCTGCCCAATCCGACATAGACTTCGTCTTCCGTGACAATACACAAAACATATTCCACTTCCCCAGAGGTCTCGTTGCCGTAGACTTCAATTGCTGGATCGAGACTCAGCATATTGCAAACCACCGGATATAGGACCGGCACCGATTTCGGACCGGGAATGCCTTTGGCGGCCAGTTCTTCTATGTGCCGGCGAACTTCTTCCTGGTTTTTGCCGACGTAGCCGGCGTTGACCATACGGCTGTAACTGAATGCCAGCTCCCGGCGCTCTTGTTTGCTTTCCAGCACAAGATCTAATTTCAATCTTCCTCTCCTTGTTATTTCAATTTATCTAAAAAAACAGAGCGTAGCGATTCCTTCCTTCGTCCTTCATCCTTCATCCTTCATCCCCCGTCCTTCTTCACTACTTATGGTATCTGATTTCAAAGGTGACGCACCCGTATGGAATTTTATATGGCCCATGGGTCATTCCCGGTGGGCGACAGGCATAATACCCCGGCAGAAAGGTTTCTTTTTTGGCTATATCGTAAAGGCTGCCCTCCACGATCAACACTTCCTCCCAGAAATCATGGACCAGGGTCTCCGCGGTTTCGATGCCCGGCGGAAACTTCAGCATGCGGGTGTAGTCGCCGGTGTCCGCATCGTAGCTGAGAATTTTTTCTTTTATCCCCAGGGTGTCTCCTTCCACAAGGCGCCATTCATATTCTGTGTCATAATCTTTAAATTCGATTTCAGGTTTCGGCATGGTTACATTCCTCCTTTTTTTTTCAATTCAGCGAGTATTTTTTCAGGTGAAACGGGCAACTCTTTAATCCTGATCCCGGTGGCATCGTAGATCGCATTGGTAATGGCCGACATCGTTGGATTTAACGCCGGTTCGCCGATGCCTTTGGCACCGTATGGTCCGTTGGGTTCGATCGGCTCCACCAGGATCGGCTTTATGTCAGGGACATCCAGGGCGCTCGGAACGATGTAATCAACAAAATCGGCATTGATTATCTTACCGTTTTCGTAGGCCATGTTTTCCATCAAGGTCCAGCCGAGACCCTGGGTCACACCGCCCCGGATCTGTCCTTCGGTCGCCATCGGATTAATGGCGCGGCCGACATCGTGGGCCCCGACAAAATTGGTAACGGTTACCTGACCGGTGTCGGCATCGACTTCCACCTCCGCTATCTGGCAGGCAAAAGGATAGGCCGGCGAAATATTACCGTACTTGGTTTTAGGATCCGGCAGGACCGTCGGCGGCTCATAAAACCCGGTACCCACCACCGGCGCCCCGTGCCGGGAGAAGGTAGCCTGGGCGGCAACCTCGTTAAACGGCAGATACTTTTCCGGCGTCCCCTGCGCGTAAAATTTACCTTTGCGGCATTCAATGTCTGCGGGATTGGCTTCAAGCATTTCGGCGGCGACCTCAGCCAGTTGACTAAAGGCGTCATTAGCGGCGGCCAGGACACCGTTGCCGCCCATCAAGGTTCCGCGGGTTGCGAAACTTCCCAGGCCAAAAGGAGATATGTCGGTATCGACATCGGCGACATGTATCATCTCCAGGGGAACCCCCAGGCGTTCGGCGGCTATCTGGGCAAATGTGGTTTTCTGGCCCTGGCCCATATCTGATTCGCCGTGATATACCGTCACCCGGCCGTCCCTGCCGATACGGACGATGCCTGCCCCGCCGTCAAATTCACGGGCAAAGGGGCGGTTGCCGGATACATGGTTGCAGCAAGAAAGCCCGATGCCTTTGAGAGGTTCTTTTTTCTGCCGCTTTTCCTGCCAATCCGCCTTCTCCGTGGCCTGGGTGACACAGTCTTTCAAACCCGAGCTGTTAATTTTCCAGCCGTGTATGCTGGTCTCATTGGGTCCGATGCCGTTTTTGATGCGCAGCTCAGCGGGGTCCAGGTTCAACTGATCGGCAATCATGTCAAAAGCCGACTCCAGCACAAAGGTCATTTGAGAGTTGCCGAAACCGCGGAAACAGGCCGTGGGCACCGTATTTGTATAAACGGTGTATCCTTTAGAACGCACATGCTGGAAACGATACAGCGAGTCAACCCGGTAACAGGCCGTGGCTACAATTACCATGGCGTACACCAGCCGGGCGCCGGCGGCACCGACCACCTGCACCTCCTTGCCCGTTAAGAGACCCTCTTTGGTGGCGCCCAGTTTGATGTCGATATACATGGGCACCCGCGGGTTGCCGGCAATAAAATCATCATAACGGGTGTTAACCAGTTTCACCGGTGCTTGGGCCTTTTGGGCCAAAACTGCGGCAACCAGATGGATGTTGTTTTCCATCTTACCGCCGAAGGCCCCGCCGTAGTCGGGAACGATGACCCGGATGTTATCCGGTGCAATGCCTAGCGCCTTGGCATAGGTCATGCGCATCATGTTCGGAATCTGGGTCCCGGTCCACATCGTTATCCGACCGGACAGATCAACGTCCGCCAACGTCGCCATTGGTTCCATATAGGCCTGGTACACCTGGTTGAGGTAGTAGCGGTCTTCATAGATGATGTCTGAATCCTTAAAGGCCTGGTCGACATCACCGGCCTCAACTTTGAATTCAGCGGCGATGTTTCCCGGTTTGTCATCGTGGACCAAAGGTGCTTCCGCCTGCATGGCTTCCAAAGGATCCACGACAAAAGGCAGCGCTTCATACTCGACATCGATCAGCTCCAGGGCTTCTTCGGCCGTATCTTCATCCCTTGCGGCGACAGCGGCAACCTCGTCTCCATGAAAGCGGGCCTTCTCCCCCGCAAAAATGGTCCAGTCTTCTGAGCGCGGTCCGAATTTGATGCCCGGGGTATCGGCATAAGTGACAACCGCTTTGACACCGGCAAGCGCCTTGGCCCTGGAAGTATCAATATTTTTTATTATCGCATGGGGATAAGGGCTGCGCAGGGTGCGTCCGTAGAGCATGCCCGGCAAAACCAAATCGGTAACGAATTTCGTTTTGCCCATGGCCTTTTGCATCCCATCGATCTGGGGATAGGATTTGCCGACAATATCAAATTCACTCATTGGATTCCCCCCTTTCCGCTGTCTGAAGTTCTGATTTTGATGGGGTGCAGGATTGGATCGCCGCAACGATCTGGTTATAACCGGTGCAGCGACACAAATTACCGGCAATTGCCAGCTTGATTTCGGCTTCATCAGGATCCGGGTTGGCGTCGAGCAGGGCTTTGGCGGCATTGATCATTCCGGGCGTGCAGAAACCGCACTGAACGGCTCCTTTGGCGACAAAAGCGGCCTGAAGCGGATGAGGTTCTTCAGCGGCGATGCCTTCAATCGTCGTGATCTGTCTTCTGTCCGCCTGGGCGGCCAGCAGCAAACAGGAATGAACCGGTCGGCCGTCCAATAAAATGGTGCAGGCGCCGCACTTGCCCAGACCGCAGCCCTTTTTTGTGCCGGTCAGGCCTAAATCTTCACGCAGAACATCCAGCAGAACCCGGTTGGGCTTGACTTCCAGATGATATTCTTCCCCGTTGACGGTGATATTGATAGGAACGCGCATGTCTAATTTCCTCCGTCGTTTTTAAGAGTACGCAATACTTTTTGGGCACATTGATGGACAAAAACATCGACAATGGTGCGGCGATACGAAGCCGAAGCACGCACATCGTCGATTGGGCTGGCAGTTTTTACAGCAATTTCAGCGCAATCCGATACTTTTGTGATGGCCTCATTCAATGTCAATCCAACCAAAATTGCTTCGGCTTCCGGCGCCCTGACCGGGGTCGGCGCCACTCCGCCGAGAGCGATGCCGACCTTGGCCAAGGTTTTTCCGTCTGATTCGGTTTCCGCCTGAAACGCCACGCCGACCAGTGACACATCCACCGCTTTTCTTCTGCGAAGTTTTAAATAGCAACCGGCCGAGCGCTGTTTGGGAAGCTCAATTACGATTTCTTTTAAGATTTGACCGGCCTCCAAAGCGGTTTCCCCCGGCCCGCTAAAAAACGATTCAATGGGAATTTTCTTTTCTCCCTTTTTAGATGCCGCAATGAGCTGGGCATTCAGCACCAGTAAAGCAGGAGCCGAATCGGCCGCCGGCGATGCATTGCAGATGTTGCCGCCGATGGTGCCGACATTGCGAATCTGCCACGAGCCGATTAAACCGACCGCTTCGCATAAGATCGGAAGGTGTTGCTTCAGGAAAGGGTTGGCAGCAAGATCGGCATGTTTGGTTAAAGCGCCGATCCGAACCCTGGAATCATCCGATTGAACAAAGTCCAGCTCATTGAGGTTGTGGAGACTGATGACCCGGCGGGGCTGGATATTCTTCTTTTTCAGATTTAAAACCAGGTCGGTACCGCCGGCAATAACCTTGGCATCCGCTCCGTGGAGATCGAGTTCATTCAAAGCCTCATCCAGACCGGGGGCCGCCCAGTAGTCGAAAGGCCGAATACGCATTTTTCCCTCCCTAGGCTTTTATCGGGTGTAATCCGACAACATGTTGTAGTAAAATAAAGGTTGCAGTGATCAGGTTTTTAGTAATTAAAAAATCATTTCTTTGCTTTTGCGGTAAAATATTCAATCGTAGCTTATCCGGGCTTAGTTACTTAGTTCTGTCATTTTTATAAATAAGGTAGAGCAAAGCGATTCCTTCCATCGTCACTCGTCCATCGTCCATCATCCTTCGTCCTTCAGAGCTCCGACTCAACAACGGCTTCCTTGCTTTGATCCAGATGATAAGCCATGGCCCGACGGGCTTCTTCGAGGTTACCTTTTTTCACGGCTTCCAAAATAGTTTGATGCTCTTTGATCACCTCTACAGCGCGGCCTTCCAGTGCCAGGGCCTTTGCGCCCATCACGTGGATCATATCCCGGATATTATCCAGAATGGCGATTAAGCGACGATTGCTCGTCAGTTCACTGACACTGGTGTGAAACAGTCTGTCCGCCTCCATAAATGCGAGATAATCCTTTTGTTTTACCGCTTTGCGTTGGCTGAGCAAGGCGTCCTCGATCTCGAACAGGTCAAACGGCGGGGAGGTTACGGTAATTTTTTCAACCGCCGCGAGCTCGATGGCTTTGCGCAATTCAAAAATTTCATCCACATCACGCCGGGTGAAGCGGTTGACCATCAATCCCCTGCGCGGCAGAAATATGATGAGATCCTGGGATGCGAGTTCTAAAAGAGCCTCTCTGACCGGTGTTCGTGAAATTCCGAGGTCGGCCGCAATTGCTTTTTCATTGTACAATTCACCGATTTTCCACTGCCCGGAAAGGATGGACTTGCGGATAGCTTCATAGGCCATCTTGGCCAGCGACTCCGGTTGCTTTAGGGCCGCAAATTTTGGCATTAAAATTTCCTCTTTTACAGTGTTGCTGTTGGACTCCCCATATTGTGAATCTGATATATTACATACAAATAAACGTTGTCAAGTCTTTTGTTGGTGAATTTTATTTTTTTATTCTGCCGAGCTTCCCAGTTCACTATGAAAAATCAGCAATTTTATTATTTATAAAAATTACAAATGGTTATATGATTAATATTTCTAATATGTAAAATTTATGCGGCAGAGTTTAATTTTTTTGTTGACAAGTGGTTAGGGCATAATGTAGTTGCATCTAATATATTACATTTGTTTTGGGGAGTGCACTATGACCGACAATCCGCAATCGGGATCGCTGCTCAGGGCCAGAAACCTCTCAATGGCTTTCGGAGGCCTGGTTGTTTTCAGGAATATCAGCCTCGATATTACCGAACATCAAATTGTGGCCCTGATCGGACCGAACGGCGCCGGCAAAACGACCCTCATCAATTGCATTACCGGTGTCTATAAACCCACCGAAGGCAGCATTGTCTTTCAGGGGCAGACCATATCCGGCCTGCGCCCCCATCAAATCTGTCGCGCCGGCATTGGGCGTACCTATCAGATTCCGCGGCCATTCATGAATATGAGTGTTTTTGAAAACCTCCAGGTTTGCGCCCAACCGGGGCAGGTGGATTTCAGAGGGCTGCTGGATCTGGCCGGCTTGTGGGACAAACGCCATCGTTTGGCTAAAACCCTAACATTTCAGGAACGACGGCTATTGGAACTGTCTCGCGCTCTGGCGGTCAACCCCAAATTAGTGCTGCTTGATGAAACCATTGCCGGATTGAACCCTTCCGAGACCAAAGAGATGATGGCAATTCTGGCCCGAATTCATTCGGAGTTCAAGGTCACCATTCTGTGGGTTGAACATGTGATGAGTGCCATCATGGAGACCGCCCATCATATTTTTTGCCTGCACCAGGGTGCGCTCATCGCCGACGGCTGTCCGGCTGATATCGCCAACAACGAGAAAGTGATAGAGGCCTATCTGGGCGAAGAATACAAGTTTCAGGAAAAGTAGGCGCGATATGTTGAATATCGAAAATTTGAACGTCTTTTACGACGGCCTCCAGGCACTTTACGACCTATCGCTGGAGATTCAGGAAGAGGAGTTCGTGTGCATCCTGGGTCCAAACGGCGCGGGCAAATCAACCCTGCTGCAAGCCATTGCCGGCATGCTGGTCCCGGGACAAGGCTCAATATTTTTTAAAAACCGCCCCATTCACGGCCTTGCGGCCTATAAGGTCGCTTCCCTGGGCCTGGCGCTGGTTCCGGAGGAGGGCTGGCTCTTTGGTCAAATGAGTGTCGAAGAGAATCTTTTAATGGGCGCCTACCCTAAATCGGCACGTCAAAATATAAAGCGCCAGATGGATTTTGTATTTGATTTGTTCCCGATTTTAGCTGAACGCAAAAAGCAGCAGGCAGAAACCCTCAGCGGCGGAGAGCGCCAGATGCTGGCCGTCGGACGCGGCCTGATGAACAACCCTAAGATGCTCCTGCTTGACGAGCCTTCCCTGGGATTGGCGCCGCTAGTGGTTAAGGACATTCTTAGTGTACTCGTCCGGATCAATCAGGAAGAGAAAACCACCATTTTATTGACCGAACAGAACATATTTCACGCGCTCAAAATCAGTCAGCGCGGCTACTTGCTTGAAAATGGCAAAATTGCCAGACAGGGGGCCAGCAAAGACCTGCTGGGTGATGAACATATCAAGAAAAACTATTTGTGACTGTAGCACGACATTGAATATTTTAGATTGAATATTGAAGATTTAAGGAATTCTTTCGATTTTAAAAAAAGACTGAGCGAAGCGACATCCACAAATATTCAATTTGCAATCTTCAATCTTAAATTCCCCGATAAAACGGGATTTACGTATTACTGCAACCGGCTCGACCAGGTTAGGTAACATCAACACTAATGTTAAAGGAGGTTCCATGAAAAAGTCAGCTTTATTAACCGT
>JBAVYC010000829.1:0-4092 GCA_049698595.1 Desulfobacterales bacterium
TCGGCTGATATTTTCAAAGATACCGTAACGGCCAGGCAGTGTTCAGCTGAAAGCATACCGCCGGCTTTCGGCATGGTTTGCAGGTATTCCCTCACTGCCGGTGGAAATGCCTCTAAAAATTGATAGACTGGGGAGTCGATCTTGTTCTTTTGCATTTGACTTCCGAAAATTTCATTTTAAATCTTGTATTCACCGCAGAGTCGCAGAGCACGCGGAGTCGATATTTTTTACGTCTTCAAAATTCCTCAACCCCATCCCTGGTAATTCTGGCATAGATAAGTTTGGGTGGATCAATCACATTCGAGCTAAATGAGTATGCTGCGAGTATTTTTTTTCTGGCAGGTCCGATCTTTTCTTCATCCCCGTCCGAATAGATAACCGCCAGTGGATCTCCGGTCTCTATTTTATCTCCAATTTTTTTCTTGAGATAAATACCGACCGAATAATCGATGGCGTCATCTTTGGTTTTACGTCCGGCCCCTAAAATCTTTGATGCCAGCCCCACCGCCAGGGCATCTATAGCCGCTACATAGCCGGCAGTTTCTGATTTGACGACGATCTTTGCCCTGGCTTGGGGAAGTAAATCCGGATTGTCCACCACCGACGGATCCCCTCCCTGGGCGACAATCAAGTCCACCAGCCGGTTCAAACCTTTTTGGTTTGCCAGGTTCTCGGCAATCCTGGATTGGGCCTCTTTTCTGGAATCGACGATGCCGGAAATAAATAGCATGTCACTTCCCAGCGCCATGATCAGGTCGACCAAATCCGGTGGACCTTTGCCGCCCAGGGTGTCGATGGCTTCTTTAACTTCGATGGCATTGCCGACGGCATAGCCCAGGGGCTGGTCCATAGCGGTGATCCACGCCACCATCCGCCGACCGGCACCAACACCAATGTCAACCATGGTTTTGGCAAGATTAAGGGCTTCCCCATAGGACGTTGTGAATGCCCCCCGGCCGGTTTTAACATCCAATACAATACCGTCAGAGCCGGCAGCCAGTTTCTTGCTCATAATCGATGACGCAATCAAGGGCAGGGAATCCACGGTAGCAGTTACATTTCGCAGGGCATAGATTTGCCTGTCGGCCGGCGCCAGGCTGGCGGTTTGGGCGATCAGGCCTACGTGAATGTCATTTACAATACCCACAAAATTATTTTTAGCAAGCTCGACCTGGAAACCGGGGATGGATTCCAGTTTATCAATTGTGCCGCCGGTATGGCCCAGTTCACGGCCGGTCATTTTGGCGACGATACCGCCGCTGGCCGCCACCAGTGGCGCCAGTACAAGGGTAGTTTTATCCCCGACGCCGCCGGTGGAATGCTTGTCCACTTTGAAGCCCTGGATGACGGACAAATCGACGTGATCACCGGAATTGGCCATGGCCATCGTCAAATCGACGCATTCGCGGGCACTCATGCCCTTAAAATAGACTGCCATTAGAAATGCCGTCATTTGATAATCCGGAATTTGACCGTTTACGAACCCGTCGATCAGGAACCCGATTTCCTTTTTGGACAGCTCCAATCCGTCCCTTTTCTGCTTGATTAACTCATAGACATTCATCATAGAAACAACTATTTGCTTTTAACCAACTCGGCATGGGCGGCAGACATGATGGAATCGATAATATCGTTTGTTTCAGAGGGTTGCAGATCTTCGGGAGTGGAATCCAATAGCTGACGCACCTTGTGTCCGGCCTTTTGCCGGATATCCCGTCGGTCCTGATTTTCCCAGGCATCCCAGGTATCATCAAAACCGAGATCAGGGATAAACACCTCGTCGTTTCTTAGATATTTCAGGGTATGTTCCTGAACAAGGTAGGACTGATCTTCAGCTGCTGCTGCGATGACGTCCACCGCCAAGGTGTCTTTATCGAGTTTTATCCCGCGGACCATCTTTCTGAGAACCCGCATGATTTCATTATCGATGACCAACTGCTCATATGAGGCAACGGTAAGACTGGCCAATCCTCCAAGTCCTGAAATCATATCGGCTCCGGCCATCAAGGGTAGCAGGCCGTTGGCCATTTTTTCATATCCTGCCTGGGTGTCATGAGTACAGGAACTGCACGACAGTCCGTATATATCGGATACATATCCATAATAATCAGCTAGCTGCACCGCGTATGCCCCGGCCATAGCCACATTTGGCAGGCCCCAGATGGAACTACCCGTCCGCATATTGGCAAAGGCCAAACGCGCACCATAAATAAGCGGTGTGGCCGGATTAATCCGGGATGCCATGGCCGTAAAGGCCAGCATGGAAGCATTTTGCTGCACCAACCCCCCCGCCAGGGTCATTGGTGCGGTGAAGCCGACCAGGGGTGCCGGTAACATGACGACCGGCAGGCCGGCCGAGATGATCACGCGCATTACAGCGGTGATGCTTTGGGGAAAGTTCAGCGGGCTTTCCGGGGATATGCCCACCAAACCGTTGTGTCCCTCCTGCTGATCATTAATCAGACCGGCGGCTTGCCGGAAGAGTTCCACAATGTAGCGCGCCTTGTTTTCGGATCCGGCCAGTATGTATATTGGCTTGCGGCTGTATCGCAGCAAAATTTCGCACTGTTTGATCTCGTTTATTTCCGCAGGAACATCGTCTAAAAATAGCATGGCGCAGTTGATATCGATCTGATCCAGATTATTGATCAACTGCGTCATATTTATCAGATCTTGGACGCAGCCTAAACGGCGCTTGCCGGTCTCCATATCCAGAACAAAGGGCATACCGCCGGTAGAGTGGGTGAGCGCATTACCGGATCCCAACTCAATTTCTGTGCCCGGTGGATAGGTCAGGGTGAATGAACGGCAGATACCGGCGCAAACCTCCTGAATGAAAGCGGGCGGGAATTTGACGCGTTCCTTTTCGATGACACATCCGCTGCCGGAAAGCTGTTCACGCATGACGGGATCTTCCACCCTGACACCAACCCGGTTCAACACCTCCAGGCTGGCCTCGTGGATGCGGGTTACGGCGTTTTCCGGCAGCATGTTCAATTGGGGGAGAATGATATCTTCTGTCATTGGGTCAGCCTTGTCAGTATTCAACCCGCAGACCACCTTTCATCACCAGGCTGATATTCTGTGGATCGGCCAGCACGGTTATATCTTCCAGCGGATTGCGCTCAAGCACAAGGCAATCGGCAAACTTGCCTTTTTCCAGTGTGCCTATGTGTTGATCCATATCGATGGCGGCGGCAGCGGTTTGGGTCGCGCTTTGCAGGGCCTCCATGGGTGTCATGAATCCATGTTTCACATACGCAATGATCTCGCCGCTGTTTTTACCGTGATAGTTGAAATTGGTGCCGGCGTCGGTGCCCATGGCGATTCTTACGCCGGCGGCGATGGCCTTGTGGAGAACTTCCCGCCCCTGTTGCTCAATGGATCTACTTTTTTCCAGCATGAATTCCGGAATATCTCGGTTTTTTCTATGGTTGATCCAGCATTCATGAACCACTACTGTGGGCACCAAAAAGACACCCTTTTCAGCCATCATTCCGATGGCCGTGTCATCGGCCATGGTGCCGTGCTCAATCGTTCTGACCCCGGCCAATACGGCGTTTATTATGCCTTGGGCGCCATGCGCGTGGGCAGCGGTGTGCTTGCCCAATTTGGCCCCCTCGTCCACCACAGCTTTTATTTCATCCACATCCAACTGGGGCGCACCCGGCACACCACCAGGATTCATGATGGCACCGGTGGCCATCACTTTAAGTAAGTCGGCACCTTCTTTGAGCTGCTCGCGGGCGGCTTTACGACACTCTTGCGGGCCATCGGCCAAACGGTAAAAACCGGCGAAATATTCGGTGCCCGAACAGGTCATGGAAATGGCCCTGCCACTGGTCAAAATACGAGGCCCTTTGATGAGCCCCTGCTCAATGCCCGCCTTAACAGCAAAATCGATATAATTGACTGAACCCACGTTGCGGATGGTAGTAAATCCGGCCCGTAAGGTGTCTTCCATTTCCTTGGCGGTTCGCAAGGTTCTGAACTTATCTTCCACCAGATTCTCCTGGAAGGTATCGGCCATGCCGTGCAGGTCCATATGGATGTGGGTATCGATCAGGCCGGGCAGCAGATATTTTCCCTGAA
>JBAVYC010000830.1:0-3798 GCA_049698595.1 Desulfobacterales bacterium
AGCGAAATCCGCCAAATCCGCTAATGACCGGATGCTGCTCAGCGGACGGGCGGTGCCCTTTTCCGGGTGATATTGCCATTCATGGTATGTTCGAAGCTGGGCCTGGCTGCCGACATGGATATCGGCCGGCAGCTGGTCCAGATAACGGCGGAACTCATCCTGGTTGTCCGGCGGGTCGAATTCTGCGAAGCGAACCTCCAGATTGAAATAATTTTCGGGCCGGATCGGAGCGATGGCCGCCAGCGACTGATCAAAAAACCCCAACGCCTTTGGGATGTTGTCGGGTTTGCGGCACAGCAGCGCCTGTCTCACACGTTCACGGGCATTCACGGAGATCTCCTGCGCAACTTCCAGAGATTTTTGTTTATTTCAGATGCTCTTCTGTATACAGGGACAACTCGATCATGCGTTCAAGAAGTTCGTCCACCGGCAGCCCCGGGAAATTGTGACGAACAAGTTCTTTGCAAAACAGGCGGCAAATATAACGGAGTTTGCGTCTTTTCTGTTTGCCGGCATAGACAAAGTCGCGGTGTCCGTTGTTAATGACAATCACGTTTTTTTCCATGTCGAATCGTGAGCGCCACATTTCACCCGGTGCCCGACGGTAGGTATACCCGGGAAGCCCTTTATGCGCCTTTCCGGCACTGGTCGATGGGTTCACAAGCGAGTCGGTGACGGTTATCAAGGCCTCATCACGGCACTCCGTATCTCCTTGTCGGACAATCACCTTCAATGTGGTCAGGCACGGTTCCGGAGGTGCAATAAATACAATCGATTCGCTGTCAATGCCCTGGAGTTGACCGCCTCCCTCTGAAATTTCCCATTGAATGACCAGATTTTCCCAAATAGTCCGCCGTGAGCGATCCCTGCAAACAACGCGATATGTCTTACGCCGGTCAACTGAAACCACACTCGATTTTGGCGTGATCAGCGCACTGAACAGAGGTCCGGCAAATTCAAAAAACTTTTTTTGCTCCTGTTCATTGTCATCGATTTTCAGAGTGGCTTCGGGATTATCACTTTCACGGTTGTTCTCACCACGAGATCTTGCCCCCAACGATCCGCTGGAAAAAAGGCCCCCCGGTTTGTTTTGAGACATTTCGCTGTGAATGTCAAACCAGTCATACTCCTCCTGTGGGAGTCGCAAAAATGCCTCCTTGAGAGCACGCTGTACCCGGCGCAGAACCTGGCGGCTGGACCGTTCTTCTTCCGCCTTGCGCTGCTCTTCAATGAGCTGATTCAGGTGGTTTTCAACCGGCTCCAGCGCCCGACAAAAAATGTCAAATAAATCGTCGCGGATAACCCCATGACGAGTTCCCGGCGTGAGCGTTAAAAATGGTGCGTCCACAATGCCTTGCAGATACCCCGCAGTCCATGGTTCTTTTTGAAAGTGGTCGATTTCGGTGATCGAAGGCAGGACGCGCGTACCGCGTCGATACAATCCAACCCGGTTTGTGGAACCCGGATCGCTGAGATAAAGTTCCAGATAGATATCACCCTGTGCGGTTTTGGCCGGCTTTAGATTATGAAGCAGTCGTCCGGTGAACTGCCGCGGAACCACAATAAATTCTTTGCGGCCGGTTCGATCAATAACTTTAACCGTTACGCCCGTCTCCTTAATCCGGTCCCTGAGTTCGGACGCGAGATAGCGCTGAATCTTTTCGCCTGTCAAAGATCGCAAGCCCGGCAGCAGGGGATAGATCAGCAGGTCTGTTCCCTCAAAGGGAAGTAATACCCGTTTCTTGGAAACCGCAAAATCCGGTGAATCTTTAGCCATGGTCATTTTATAAGTGTTTCCATCAGCGCCGCAACAGGTCATACTGAGGGTCTGTCCGACCGTCCAAAAACTAAGCAGACCGATACCGAATTCTCCCTGGATCCCATTCGCACCCTCAGATTTGAATTGGCGCTTGATCGAATCACAAATATGCGTCGCCACTCGACGAAAATCGGGTAACCCCTGTTCATCTCTTGCAATGCCTTCTCCATCATCGCTGATCTTGAGATAAAATTCGCCCTTCTTTTTTCCCCGCATGATGATGATTTGCTTCGCGCGTGCATCAATGCTGTTTTCCACAAACTCGGCCACTGCTTTTAACGGATTGGCTTGAGAATTGGCGATGATGCTAATTGCATTCCAGTGATCGGCAATGCGCAATTTTCCGGCACGCACGCCATTTTTTTTGTTTTTGGGTATGGATCCGGACACGGTAGTCCCCTGGCAGAAATGTGCGTCGGGTATCCTTAGCGCTTAGAAATTGTTAGGGTACCCAAACTTAAACACAGCAGTTCCGGCGGTTTTTAGCATTCTTACATAAGCATTAACGAACGCTAATGTCAACTAATTGATTTTTCAATGATAAGACGTCAAAGGTGTTATCGATGCCATACTGTACTGCATCGTCTTCCTTTAAACAAAACGCAAAAACGCCGGTTTCATGTGAAACCGGCGTTTCGTAAATATTTGATTTTATTGGTCGGGGCGAGAGGATTTGAACCTCCGACTTCCTGCTCCCAAAGCAGGCGCGCTACCAGGCTGCGCCACGCCCCGTTCGGTGTCCTGAGTTTTTCAGATATTAATCTTCACAACTGTGCTCTGTTAATCCATTAGCATGACGAGCTTTTTGCTGCAGGATTTTGAAATTAGTTATCTGAAAAACTATATGTATTTTCACCTTTTGACCCTGAACCTTTGAACTCCTGAACGCCTAGTTAATTAGCATGGTTTCAGCTTTGGTGCAAGCTTATTGGCTATTCATTTGATTTTGTATCGAGTTAAAAAATTCTCGATCCCCCGGCTGATTTCGGCAGCCACATCCATCAGAAAACGGTGGTTTCGCAGATTTTTTTCCTCAGCTGGATTCGTCAGATAGCCGGCCTCAATCAGGATGGCCGGCATATAAGCCCCCTGTAGCACTGCCAGCGGCGCTCCCTGGATGCGTATATTTTTTATAGAATTCAAGGTGTTGAGGCGTGAACTGATCATTTGTGCCAGAATCCGGCTTTTTTCCGTGTAACTGTTTTGGACCCGGTCCCATGGGATGGGTATGTTTTCGCCCTCATCCGGCAAGGCTGAATTTGCCTCCCTATTTGAGGCGAGTTTTGAAGCATTCTGATAATAGTAAATAATGGGGCCGGCACTGCTGTAAACGAAACTGCCACCGGTATGAAGACTGACAAATAGATCCGCTTTGAGGTGGTTTGCCAGAGCTGTGCGGTGATCCAAATCCACATGGTAATCATCTGTACGCGTCAGTGTCACTTTGTAATCCCGCTGAAGTTCGGCGGCAATCAACTGTGCCAGTTTCAGTGCCACGGCTTTTTCGGTTGTGCCGTCTGCACCCCGGGTACCGCTTTCGCGCCCGCCATGCCCTGGATCTAATACGATGATCCGCTTATACGCGTCGAACAACGGCTGCTTTGCGACAGCCGGAAGTGCACCGCTGCCGAGGAAAAAAAGCATCAAGATTCCAAGGATCGGCACTGCCCCTTGCTGGAAATTTTGTGAACAAGTATTCAATGCATTCATCCTTTTTTCTTGACAGCTATTCGCATTGACATTATCAGTATTGTTTCTTATACTGGTATCTAACGAAATTGGGTATAAAGTCAAGTGAGTATGCGAGAGTGGCGGAATTGGTAGACGCACTGGACTTAGGATCCAGCTCTGGCGACAGAGTGGGAGTTCAAGTCTCCCCTCTCGCACCATCCTTTCCCTTAGTTTTCAATGGCTTATCGCCTTCAGACCGCTTCAAAAACGTTATCACTTTGTTATCAGTCTGAGTATCAGCATATAGC
>JBAVYC010000831.1:0-2430 GCA_049698595.1 Desulfobacterales bacterium
AATAATGGGCGATATCGACATTGGCCAAAATTTCTGGAGAAAATGAATGAAAAAAGTCACTATCCTTGGCACATACAATACCATGGCAACAACCATTTTCGGACCGATGGATATACTGAACCAGGCAGGTCGATTGTGGAACCGGGTGAATAAATCCCCCCAGACACCGTTTTTTGAGGTAACCATCGCCTCCGCAGACGGAGAACCCATCAAGTCCGTGAACAATATCCATATCCAGCCCCATTGCAGCATCGAGGAGGTTCAACGAACCGACCTCATCATTATTTCCTCTGCCACATACATCGAAAAAATCCTCGCAATGTACCCTGACCTGGTTTCCTGGATATGTCAGCAATACGACCAAGGCACCCATATCGCCAGTATATGCACAGGTGCCTTTTTACTGGCGGAAACCGGACTTCTCGATGAGAAATCTGCCACCCTCCATTGGGGGTTTACGGATATGTTTCGCAAACGGTATCCACGTGTGAAATTGGAACATGATAAGATGTTCATCGATCATGGCCGCCTCTATTGCTCGGCAGGCGTAAGTGCTGGTCTGGATCTAACCCTTTATCTTGTGGAAAAATTTTGTGGTCGGCGAGCAGCGGTCGAGTCCGCAAAGACCATGGTTCTCGATATGGGCAGGAAAAAGCAGACACCCTACGAGTACTTTTTGGCTCCCAGGGACCATGGTGACCCGATAATTGCTAAGGCCCAGCAGTGGATAGAACATCATCAGACCGAACAAATTGATTACGAACGGCTGGCAAAAAAATTTCGGATCAGCCGTCGGTCCCTGGAACGCCGTTTTTAACAGGCTGTGGATGTAACCCCACTGGGCTATCTACAAAAATTACGGGTGGAATATGCCAAGCACTTGCTGGAGGAAGGCACCCAAACATTTAGTGAAATTACATATCAGGTTGGGTATGAAGACATTGCATTTTTCAGAAAAATATTTATCAGGCTTACAGGCATGAGGCCAAAGGAATACCAGCAGAGATTCACAGGATTTTCTCGAAAAGCTGCTTTACAATGAGCCCTACAATTAATTGTAGAGATACTCGGGCTTATAGTGTGGAATATTGGTGACATTCCTTTGAAATCAAGATTTAGAATATTGCCTGGTCATAGCCGTAGTCCTCGCTTTCACGGGCGGGAGGCGATCCGGATTTGTTTACATTACCTTCAAATTTCAGAGAGCCGCTTGGTTGCTAATAGCAGAAACATGCAATTCAAACTTATTAAGAACTGACTTCCTTCTCAGATTGTTTTCCCTGGTATATCATCGGAGTTACATTGAATTTTTCAAGCGAAATGTTGAACGGCAGATGAACTTTTGGAATCGCGTTCAAAACACCCTCAGATTCCATGCCAAGAAATACTTGGCAATCGGTCGATTTAAGAATTTTTTGCACGCTCTCATAGGCGCTTTCGCAGCCCATAACAACAACGGCTTCAAATTGACTGGCATATTTTGAAAATTTTCTTCGCCCTCCTATAGTCCACAAGCAAATGAGATAATTAAGGAGATTGCCTTTAAACACACCTGTTTTGAGGCCCTCTTTTTTCAGACGTAGTTGCATATTGTCGATAAGTTCTTCATAAGGTTCAGTCTTTAGCAGCCTGCGAAAAAACTCTATGTAAGGTTTGTTGTTCCTTACGGCTAAACTGGCTGCAGGACAGAACCGGCAAACGACAATGAGGGCGGATTGAAATTTTGCAACTTCAGCTAATAAATCCACTTCTTTTAGATAGATCGGCATTTGTCACCTCCTAAGATATTTAGTTTCCTTACCAGTTATTTGCAATCTTCGGAATAAGCTGGGAAGAAAACCTAACCATACCCCAACGCTAAAAGCTGGAAAAAACACTATTTTCGCATGAGTTTTTCAATAGTAGCTCTGGTTGCCCATCTAAAAAATACCATGAAATAATTACCTCCTGCTAAATACATACCCACGAAAAAAACCAGATGTGCTAATACAATTAAGAGCGGACCGCCTATGATAATTAGCAAAGGTTCGTGCCAGTGAAAAGATAGAACTCCGATCAATCCGACCCCTGGCAAACCCATAATAAAGCTACAGCACATTAGAAAGATCCCTATAAAATTTCGTGCAGTTGGCTTCTCTTTAAATGCACTTAGGTCGGCCCTGTCATTAATAGCTCGGCTTGCAAATTTCGTTTTTGCGATACCGTTGGCTAACCTATTTATTAGGTTCAATAAATAATACCCCTCAGTAACCCTTACGACAAACTATTTTTGAAAACGACAGATCGGCTGAACTTTATGGATGGCGTCTCACAAAAATTCAGACCCGACTGTTGAGCTAAAACGGTAATTTTCTGGAAGCGCTTTGATGAAACGTGAAATTTTGGTTCGGCGATAAGAATTCTTCCATTTGATTTGAGGCATTCCCGAAT
>JBAVYC010000832.1:0-3526 GCA_049698595.1 Desulfobacterales bacterium
CCATTCGCCATGCCAAGTTGTTCCTTGGGAAACCAGACACCGCACGTCTTATGGACATACATCGGAATCGACCATTGCGCAAAGCCGGTAATGAACACGGTAAATGCCAACATCGCGAAACCGTTCGCGAGACCCCGTGCCGCACCGGCTATTCCTATAAATAGACAAGCAACGGCAAGTATCCGCCGCGGTCCGAATCGGTCACCGATTGGACCACCGATGAGACCCACCAGGATGCCCATAACAGAGCCGACGCCCCATATCCAGCCGACCTGTACCAGACTCAAGTTTAGATCTGCGGAAATTTCATCAAACAACACCGGCAGCGACATCTGCGGAATCGCCACCACAAAGGTGAATGTTAACGCTGCCAGGGTAAGAACCCGCCACTTGTAAGTGTCTGATTGTAAATGAGTTGTGTGTGCGGTCATAAGAACCATTAGATATTGTCAATATCAGATGGTTTAACTAATTGCCAGGTTAATTGAATTTTTTCTTTCAATGATTATCCTTCAAACAGTGAAGTCCTAATCCTTGCAATTTTTGGCAGGGCAAAAAAAGGGAGAAAACATGGCGATGGAAAAATATTGGGAACTAAGATTAAAAAATTGTAAAAGTACCTTGGAGAAAAATAATTTTGACGCTTTTATTGCACAAACCCCCTCTGATGCCAAAGAGATCGTAATTGACCGGATTCTACCCGGGATGGATATTAAAAGCGTATCATGGGGTGATTCCTTGACTCTCTATGAAACGGACATCCTGCAATATTTTAGAGAAAGGCCGGGCACAAAATTGATTGAAACCTTTGGGGAGAATTTATCCCGAGCTAAAAGCATGGAGCGTCGTAGAGAAGCAATCCTGACCGATCTATTTTTTACCGGTACCAATGCTGTAGTAGAATCCGGAAAGCTAGTCAATCTTGATATGATCGGAAATCGTGTCGGTGGAGTTACATTCGGCCCTAAATTTGTCGTCATTATGGTTGGCCGCAATAAAATCGTCTCGAGTCTCGAGGAGGCAATGAATCGTGTAAAAAATATAGCCGCGCCCGCAAACGCCATTAGACACGCCAAAAACACACCGTGTACCAAAACTTCTTACTGCATGGACTGCAACAGTCCCGACAGGATCTGCAATATATGGACAATTCATGAAAAATCTTATCCCAAAGGTAGAATAAAGGTGATACTGATTAACCGCGATCTGGGATTATGAAAAAATGTTATCCTACCTAATATTTGCGGGATTGCCGGCTACCACATCAAGCCGGATTGCCGCTTGATTTTCCTTTGCAGCGCAGTATTCAAAGCGGCCTGCGAGCCATACAAGAGCACCCGTTTTTTGGCTCTGGTGATACCGGTGTAGACAATCTCGCGGGTGAGCAGGCGATGGTTTTCATCATCGGGCAGGACAAGCAGGACGTCATCAAACTCCGAGCCCTGGCTTTTGTGCACCGTCATGGCAAAAGCGAATTCCCAGGCCGGCAAAAGAGTCACCCGAAAGCTGATATAGGTACCGGAGCGATGAAAAAAGGCTCTGTATGCCTCATGACCATCTTTTAGGATGACGCCGACATCACCATTGAAAAGCTCTTTCGAATAATCATTGCGGGTAATGATCACAAGGGCTCCGGAAAAACCATCCGACTGCCATTTGGCTGAAGGATCGCAATAATGGATCAGGTGATCGGCAATCACGTCATTGATAACCGTACACCCGTAGATGCCCTTGCGAAGAAGAGACAATATTCGCGCCCGTTCGACAACCGAGAATATACGTCCTAATAAGGACCTGCCGGCTTCGGATGAGATGATATGGTCGGCGCTCACCTCCCCTGCCCTTCTGATCAAAGCCGCATAGCTTTCCGCACCACCGGATATCGGACGAAGATACTGAACGTTTACCCACTGATGAAGATGATGCTGCCATTGGCCGAAATTTATGGCCTTGACAAAAGCCCATTGGTCCGAAGCCTGCGACAGTGCCTGGTCAAACGCAACGGCATTAAACGGTGGGAAAGAACCCTGATTGGCTTGATTTGCCAGAGCCAGCAGATGGGTTCCCGAACGGTAGACTTTTTGCAAAACAACAAATCGCTCTTCGAATCTTGCCGCCCGGGTCCCATCCGGAATCATTTCCGCAAGAACAGATCCGGCCTCCACAGAAGGCAATTGATTTTTGTCCCCTAGTAAAATAAGCTTTGTTTGGGCCGGATCGATGGCCTGGAGAAATTTGTCCAGCATGACGACATCGACCATGGAGACTTCATCGACCACCACCACCGATGCGGGCACCGGATTCGTCTCCCGATAATAAAACTCGTGCTGATAACTTCTGTACCCCAGGATTTTATGCAAAGTGCTGCCCTTCAACTCCAAAAGCGCCGCATCGTCGTCAGAAAGCTCCTGGATGGAAGCGATATTGCTTTGAACCGTTTCGGTCATTCTTTGGGCCGCCCGCCCGGTGGGTGCCCCAAGGATGATGCGAGACACCGGGATACCTTCTCGAACGAGGCAGCGCAGGATATTGACCATCAGCGAGGTCTTGCCGGTTCCCGGGCCACCGGAAATGATTGAAAACTGAGATTTCAGCACCAGCCGAATGGCCGCTATCTGCTGCGCATCTTTTGCAATCGGGCTATGGGTTGGCCCCACCCGGATGGCAAGCTGATCGGCATAGATCTCGTCGATGCGTGCGTCAATCTTTTGGTCCGGCAGGGTTAATGAAACCGATGCTTTTAAAAATGCGTCAATTCGATCTTTAAGCCGCTTTTCATGCACATGATACTTTTGAAAATAGAGCAGATCCCTGCCGTTGGATGCATCCAGGATCAACGGCAAATATTCTGCGCCGTTTTTCGTTATCAGTTTTTGATACCTGCCCGCCCCAAGACCGGATAAGAAATCCTCGAAAACGGTCGTGGCAGTTTTTCGATCATCGGCCGGCAGTTGGGATAAGAACTGTCTTTGATCGAGATCCAGGCAGAGACTGCCTTCCTGAAGCCCGGCGAACATGGCCATCAACACAACCACCAGCGGCAGATCCCCCCGGCAATCGCCAAATTCAACCAGGTCCCTGATGGTCATGTAATCCAGCAAGGAGAGGTCCAATCGACGGATAAACGGCTCAAGCAGTGCTATCGTCGCTTTTTCCATTCCTTCAAATATCTTGAAAGCGACCAGCTGTTGTATAAGCCGATCTTCGCCGGCATTGAAAATTGTCATGACGCTGTGGTCTCCGATATCCGACCTCCAATTTCTGACTCAAGGTCTTCTAACGTGCCTATCTCTGTCGGCGAAACGAAATACACGCCGTTCCCGTTTCCGGTTCCCATGCCGCGCAGAAAAAAATAAAATACGCCGCCAAATTGGCTGTCCGGATCGAACCGCTCCCCAAACGCCTGTTTCAACCAACGTAGCACGGCAACCGTGTACAGCTTGTATTGCAGATGGTATCCGGCAGCGTCCATACAATCATCCAGAGCTTGGCGCCCATATCCGCCATCGAGGCGATTTGATTTCCA
>JBAVYC010000833.1:0-6323 GCA_049698595.1 Desulfobacterales bacterium
GCGCTACACCGGTCATCTCATAGGTTAATAAAGTACCGGCCTCATAGCGCTCGAAATGCATAGGGCGATACAAGGCTTCGTTTTCAAATTCTTTTTCCAGTTGCCGGTGTACTTCCACCGAATAATCTATATCCATCAATGAATCCAGACCCGGACGAGCCGGAAGAGCCGAAATTGAAACTTGAAAATTAATATCGCCGCAAAAAGGCGCAAAAAGCACAAAAATCAAATTTCAGGGCTTGTAAATTAAATTTTTTGCAACAAAATGCTTGCCAATAACAAATAAGGGCCAAAGCTTTATCCGAGACTATGCTCGGAAAAAGTGGCCCTTGAAGGGCAGTAAGCACGCCGGATAATTTAGGGTTAAACTAATATAATACCACAACTTTCAAGGATTTTTTATATTTTTTTGAAAGCGGTTTTCGGGAAAAAGCAATAGGGGCATTCGTCCGGTGGTTCGTCTCCATAGTGAACATGACCACATATCCGACAACGCCATACCGTTGATCCATCTATATCCACGGCATCAGCCGGTTCCATTTCTCGCTGAAGAGGTAGATCTTCCAGGGGCGGCATCACCGGTTGATAGACATTCATGGCGTAGCCGGAAACAATATAGCGCTGTATCTCACTGGTGCCTTCGTAAATCCTGTACAGCCGGGCATCCCGCAGCAGTTTTTCAATCGGAAACATTTTGGTATAACCATAGCCGCCGAAAATTTGAAGCGCTTCATTGGCAACTTCCAGGGCTGCTTCAGTGGCATAAAATTTGGCGATGGACGCCGAAATCGTCGGATCTATTTGGTTGTCAGCCTCCCAGGCGGCTTTCCACACCAGCAAGCGAGAAGTTTCCACCTTCTGATACATTTCGGCAATTTTGTGCTGAATAGCCTGGAAATTGGCAATTTTGCTGCCGAATGCACGACGTTTTTTGGCATAGTCCGTGGCGAATTCCATGGCCGAGCGCGCTGTGCCGACAGCAAAGGCGCCGATGGCCGGGCGGGTGCGCGAAAAGGTTTGCATGGCCAGCACAAATCCTTCACCCGGCGGCGCCATGACATTCTCTTTGGGGACCCTGACATCTTTAAAATTAATCCCCACGGTGTTGGACCCGCGCTGGCCCAGCTTGGGTATTTTACGCCCGATGGAGACACCCGACCAATCCTTTTCGACCAGAAAGGCACAAATCCCTTTGTGCTGGGAATCGGGATCCACGGTGGCAAATATCGACATGTAATCGGCGATCCCCCCGTTTGTAATCCAGTATTTGGTGCCGTTTAAAATATAGTCATCCCCGTCTCTTTCAGCCTGGCAGCGGATACCGGCCACGTCCGATCCCATGGTGGGTTCGGACGTGGCAAAGCAGATCAGTTTGAAATCGTTTAATATTTTGCTGAAGTATTTCTTCTTTAGGGGCTCATTGTTGCAGAGCTGCAGCGGTTCCATCCCCAGGGAATTATCAAAGATTGACGTGGCAATGCCCGGGCAGGCGGCGGCAAACTCTTCGGTGAGCACGACCGCTTCTATCAAGCCCCAGCCCTCGCCGCCGTATTCTTTCGGGATGCCGCCGTTCATCAGCCCGGATTCATAGGCCTTTTTTAACACCGGCAGCGGTGTTTCATCGATTTCGTCGTAGTGCCAGGCGACGGGCAATATCTCCTTGAGTGCGAATTCGCGTGCTTTTTTCTGTAGCTCCAATTGTTTTGGGGATAATTGAAAATTAAGCATAATGGTCTCCTTGATCGGTAAGTATTTATTTAGATTACTGTATATTATAATGTGAACACTTAATTGGCAATCGAAATTTGATCACAATTTATTTTGTTAAATTCGCAGTTGTGGTATCGCTAAACTCGGGACAGTCTGCGGCCGGGCAGCCTTCGTTGGTTGCTGAAAATTAATGATCGGGGTTCCCGCCGGCGGGTATATAATTTGGTAGACATTTCAACTAAAATTTTGTACGTTCCAAAAAACGGAAAAGATAGTGTAGCCCCCGGACGGCAATCCGCGCGCCGGGGCGAATTGGCAATAACGACTTCAAAATTGGAGGTTATGAGATGACAAGGAAACGCACATTTTGTATTCTATTGGCTGCTGCGATGGCATTGTTTTTAACTGGGGCACCTTCGGCGGTTGGAAAGGAGATCCTCCACGTCTATAATTGGTCCGATTACATGGATGAGGGACCCGGCGGCCCGGTTTCCGTTTTTGAAAAACAGACCGGCATCGATGTTACCTACGATGTTTTTGACAACAACGAAGTTTTGGAGGCAAAGCTGCTTTCAGGGAAAACCGGGTACGACGTCGTGTTTCCTTCCAACAACTTCATCGGTCGGCAGATTAAGGCCGGGGTGTTCAGGGAACTCGACCGTTCCAAGCTGAAAAACTACAAGCATCTCGACAAAGATATCCTGAAAGTGCTGGAGAGTGTAGACCCGGGAAATAAATTTTCGATCCCATACATGTGGGGGACGACGGGCATTGGCTACAACGTGAAAAAAGTACAAGCCGCCTTTGGCGGGAAAGCCCCGGTCGACAGCTGGGATCTAATCTTTAAGCCTGAAAATGCCGCCAAATTAAAAGATTGCGGTCTTGTGTTGCTTGATGACCCCAGCGAAATCATTTCGATAACCCTCCACTACTTGGGCAAGGATCCCAACAGCATGGAATCGAAGGACTACACCGAAGGAGCGCTGTCCCTGCTGAAGAGCATCCGTCCTTATATTAAATATTTTCATTCATCACAGTACATCAATGACCTGGCCAACGGTGACATCTGTGCCGTGGTCGGATGGTCCGGCGATATTCTGCAGGCGCGTGACCGCGCGAACGAAGCCGGGGCCGGGGTCGAAGTGGCGTATTCGATTCCCAAGGAAGGCGCGGCAACGTGGTTCGATATGATTGCGATCCCGGCGGACGCCGACAATGTTGACAACGCCCATAAATTTCTCGATTTTCTCATGGAGCCGGAGGTCATCGCCGGAATTACCAACTATGTATCCTACCCCAACGGCAATGCCGATGCGATGCAATATGTCGACGAGGCCATCCGCAACGACAAGGCCATTTATCCCTCGGCGGAGACCATGAAGGGGCTTTTTACCATGAAGGTGATGCCGCCCAAAATTTCACGCGTCAGGAACCGGGTTTGGACCAAATTAAAGACCGGCCAGTAAAGAATCCTGACTCAAAGGGACAGGCTTTGATGTCACCCCAGAGGGGTGCGGTGTTGACTGCCGAATAACCAATGGAATAATGGAATGTTGGGAAAAGGGAAAATTGGGAATGAAAAACGGATGAGGATCTAATTTTACCTTATGGTTAATGCTACTTATATAAAATCAGATCTTTATCCACCAAACCCAATAATCCAGCATTCCATTCCTTCATCTTTCCATGACTTTCATTTTCGGCACAGCCAATTTTCTCTGACCTGGCCCAGAGAACTAGGTTTTCAATGTTTGAATATCTCCCCGCCATTGGAGCATCCACATGAGCCAACCAGAAATCCAGCCCGAATCCGCGACGGAAAAAGCCTCCGAGACCTACATCCAACTCCGGGGGGTCACTAAAAAATACGATGCGATAACCGCCGTGGACACTGTCGACCTTAATATTCGGAAGGGTGAGATTTTTGCGCTTCTGGGCGCTTCCGGGTGCGGCAAAACCACTTTGCTGCGGCTACTGGCCGGGTTCGAGATACCCACTGACGGGCAGATTACCATCGACGGGGAAGACATGCAGTCGATCCAACCGTATAACCGCCCGGTCAACATGATGTTTCAATCCTACGCCCTTTTTCCTCACATGAGTGTTGCCAAAAACATTGCCTTCGGCCTGAAGCAGGACCGGATTCCCAGGGCGGAGATCAAAAGGCGGGTGGACGAACTTCTGGAGTTGGTACACATGAAAACACTTTTCAATCGTTTTCCCCACCAACTTTCAGGCGGCCAGCGCCAGCGCGTGGCCCTGGCGCGCAGCCTCGCCAAGCGGCCGAAATTGCTGCTTCTGGACGAACCCATGGCCGCTCTGGATAAAAAACTGCGGGAACAAATGCAACTGGAGGTGGTCAATATCATCGAACGCGTCGGAGTGACCTGCGTGATGGTTACCCACGATCAGGAAGAGGCCATGACCATGGCTACCCGGATCGGCGTGATGCATGACGGTAAGATCCTGCAGACCGGTACCCCCCACAAAGTGTATGAATACCCCAATTGCCGCCGGACAGCGGAGTTTATCGGCACCGTCAATATATTTTCGGGAACGGTCATCGAAAACTCGGCCGACCATCTCATCATCAATGCGCCTGAACTCGATCGGGAAATTTACGTCGACCACGGAATCTCGGGTTCGGCCGGAACAGAGGTTTGGGTGGCCGTGCGGCCTGAAAAAATGGTTATCAACACAGCCCCGCCGTCCGGTAATTATAACCATGCCCGGGGCAAAGTGGAAGAGATCGCCTATATCGGCGGCCTCTCGGTCTATCACGTCAAGACCCAAAGCGATATGACGATACGTGCCACCCTGGCAAATGTGGAACGTCTTGCCGAAGACCGTATCACCTGGGATGATGAAGTCTATCTTAGCTGGCAGCCAGGCGCTGCCGTGGTGTTGACATGGTAAAAAAACGATGGAAGCGATTCCTGCCCTCCGGCCGAATGACCGTCATCGGTATCCCTTTCCTTTGGCTGTTGCTGTTTTTGGTGTTTCCCTTTGCCATCGTGTTCAAAATCAGCTTTGCCGAAATGGCGGTGGCCATACCGCCGTTTACCGAGCTTTTCGCTTTTGCGGAAGAGAAACTGTCCGTCATATTGAACCTGGGCAACTACCTTTTTCTGATCGAAGATCATCTCTACACCTCAGCCTACCTGAGTTCACTGAAGACCGCAGCCGGGGCCACCTGCCTGGCCCTTCTAGTGGGCTACCCTATTGCCTATGGTATGGCCCGCGCCCACCCGGGGATCCGTAACCTGCTGTTGCTGGGTATCGTCCTGCCGAGCTGGACCTCTTTTCTACTGCGGATCTACGCCTGGATAGGCATTCTAAAAACCAACGGTTTGATCAATAACCTGCTGCTGAAATTGGGCCTTATCGATACGCCGCTGCACATGCTGCACACCGATTTCGCTGTTTACATCGGTATCGTCTATGCCTACCTGCCCTTCATGGTGCTGCCGCTTTACACAAACCTGGTGAAACTCGATGAGTCCTATCTGGAAGCTGCCGCCGACCTGGGGGCGAAACCCTGGAAAACGTTCCTTTTCGTCACGCTGCCCCTGTCCAAGGGGGGCATCATCGCCGGCTCCATGCTGGTGTTCATTCCCGCGGTAGGCGAATTTGTGATACCCGCCCTTCTGGGCGGGCCCGACACATTGATGATCGGCAAGGTATTGTGGGAGGAATTTTTCAGTAACCGTGACTGGCCGGTGGCATCGGCGGTGGCCATCGTCATGCTGCTCCTTTTGATCATACCGATGATGTGGTTCCATAAATACCAGACCCAGGAGATGGAAGAAGCGTGAGCACGACCAGACGATCCCCATTGCTGAGTGTGTGGTTGCTGTTGGGTTACACATTCCTGTACGCACCCATTGTCATTCTCATTATTTTTTCGTTTAACGAATCAAAGCTTGTTACGGTTTGGGCCGGGTTTTCCACCAAGTGGTACGGCGAGCTGCTGCAGGACAGGCAGATGTTGTCGGCCGCCTGGCTCAGTCTGCGCCTGGCCCTGATGAGTGCGACTGCCGCCGTGGCCCTGGGGACGCTCGCCGGTCTCGTGATGGCCCGTTTCGGGCGATTCCGCGGCCACAACATTTTCGCGAGCATGATCACCGCACCCCTGGTTATGCCGGAGGTGATTACCGGCCTGTCGATGTTGCTGCTCTTTGTCTCCATGGAAAAAGTAATCGGCTGGCCGGCCGGTCGGGGCATGATCACGTTGTGGATCGCCCACGTCACTTTCTGCGCCGCCTTTGTGGCCGTTGTCATCACCTCGCGCCTGAGAGAAATGGATGTATCCATCGAAGAGGCGGCCATGGATCTCGGCGCACCGCCTTTCAAGGTATTCACCGCAATTACGCTGCCGATTATCATGCCGGCGATTGCCTCCGGTTGGCTGCTGGCCTTCACGCTGTCCTTGGACGACTTGGTCATATCTAGTTTTGTGGCCGGCCCCGGTGCAACAACGCTCCCCATGAAAGTGTTCTCCAGTGTGCGCCTGGGAGTCAGCCCGAAAATCAATGCCCTGGCAACCATCGTCGTACTGTTCGTCTCTCTGTGTGCCGTAGTGGCCGGTATTTTGATGTTCCGCGCCGAGCGGC
>JBAVYC010000834.1:0-1921 GCA_049698595.1 Desulfobacterales bacterium
GATAAACCATGGTTCCAACTGCTTTATGGTGTTTATACTACCAAAAAAGAGGCCCAATCGGCCGCTGATTATTTGCCCCCGAAAATCCGCAAGTCATCGCCCTGGATCCGTAGGCTGTCGGCGGTACAGAAGGCGATTCGGAATAGAGCTGCACAATAGTGCTATGGAGGGCCTTCGGCCGTTGGAGGTTTGAGGTTGAAGGGCTAAGTGGACTTCCATATTCGATATTTTTTTAAGTACAAGAATGCAATAATTTCAGAATTAGTAATGTCGATAACGGACTTGCATTGATAAATCGCAAATTCACCCAATCATTTTTATCGGAGGTACCCCATGACTTATCGCTTACACCACATTCACTTGATCTGTCGGGATCTGGAAACCATGATCGGCTTTTTTACGGATGCCCTTGGTGCAAAACTTGTAGCACGTCGAAAATTTGGCACTGCCGACGGTGCAACCCTGAATCTTCAGGGAATCGACATCAACCTGAGAGTCTCTCGTGCGGATGAAGAGATAAGCGATCACCTATCCCCATCTACGTATGGGTACGATCATATCGGGTTAGAAGTGGGCGATATTCATGCTGCCTGTGATGATCTGACCCAACGCGGTTATCAATTTTTCATGCCACCCACAGATGCCGCCGGTTTGACCATCGCCTTTTTCAAGGGACCCGAAAACATCACCATTGAACTGGTTCAGACTTAGTATTTTATAGCGGATCAGGTGGTCCGGCAAAATAAATTACCACGATAGCCACCAGGCTCAGGACGGCAAATATGGTGAAGGCCGCCTGGTAGCTCTGGGTGGCATCGTAAATAACAGCTGCGATGGTCGGGCCGAAAGCTGCCCCGGACATGGTAAACAGACCCGCAAAGCCCGAAACCGTCGCAAAGGAAACAAGCCCGAAGCACTCACCGAGAATCAGGGACTGCATCATGATAATGGATCCCATGGTCAGGCCGAATGCAAAGGTGCCCAGGTAAAGGATGACGACATGATTGTAGTGGGCCAGAGTGATCATGGCGAGCCCCTGGACCAGAAAGCAGACCATGATGACATGTCTTTTATCGCAGCGGTCCACGATTGTGCCCAAAAACAGACGGCCGGCAATACTGGCAGCGGCGGTTATACTTACCGCGGTGGCGGCACCGGTGACTCCCAGATAGTAGCTGAGGAAGGATACTTGGTGAACGAGAAAGGCGATTTGTCCTGTGAGGGCCAGCAGAAAAGCCATTACGATGGACCAGAATGATACCGTGCGGATGGCTTCTGACCGGGTCCATATCCGCATTTGGGCAGGATAGCTAACCGCGGAAGCACGTTGGTGCGAGGACGATGTCTGCGGTGGTTCACCATCCGGGAATTGATTGAGATCGGAGGGGCGCTGCTTGATAAACGATGTCGCCCAGATAACCACAACTGCATAGATAGTGCCCAGAACAGGCAGTGCGATCCTTAACCCCCAGTGAGAAATTATGTAACTGGCAAAAGGAACCAGAACGATACCACCGGCACTGAGGCCCGTGTTGGTTAAACTCATCGCAAAGCCGCGTTTGTGTATGAACCAATTGGTTATCAGGGTGTTGACCGGAACGAGGGATGTGCAACTGAAACCCATTGCCATGGTAAAGTAGATAACGTAAAGTTGCCAGACCGTCCGGATATAACCTAAAAACACAAACCCCGCACAAATGGCCACCGAACCAAGGATCAGGACCCATTTCTGACCGTACCGGTCGATTTGTCGACCTATAATCATGCCCATGATGCCGGCAGTCAGGAAATAGAGCGTGATGGCCGAAGATACGGTTGCTTTCGACCATTCATGCAGTGTCCGCAGCGGGTCCAGGATTACACCGTGACCGTAGAATCCGATACCGGAAGACACAAATAAAACGGCCGTTCCCGCCGCGAC
>JBAVYC010000835.1:0-1921 GCA_049698595.1 Desulfobacterales bacterium
ATGTGAACTTTGCAGCAAGTCGATTCCGTTCAAGCGTCTAAAGGTATTGCCGGCAACCCGTCTGTGCCGAAAATGTGCCCAAAAGTACGAGGAAGCTCAAAATCTGTGGAAACACCCTCGTGATGAAATTATCGATGATGAGTTGCTCGACAAGTATCGCAACCTGAATGATGAGAACTCATCAATAAGGTGCCTTAAACTTCCTGATGATGAAAATTTATTGAATGTTGAAGAAGTTTAGACCTTGTCATGAAGAATGATAAATTATCTTGCGACTATCGATGCAATAGAAAAACATACTATACCGAAAGAAGGACAAAATGTTTAAAAGGCTATTGGCCGCCACAGAACTGGTAGATTTTTGTGATTCACCTGTATTAACGGCTTTGAAAATCGCTGAGAAAAATAATGCGCAAATATCTATCCTTCATGTGCTCGAATCCGAGACCACTAAGGACCGACGTTTTGTGAAGCATTTTCGAACAGGAGAAGAAATTATTACCAGCACTGAGTATGAGGAAACTGTTAGGAAAGAAATACATAAAAGCTGTGTCGGTATTCTGGAATCTGATGTTCATTATACAATTAATGTATCTCCCGGTTTCCCCTGGGAGGAAATTTTGCGATTGGCAAGGAAAGAAAAATCGGACCTGATAGTGCTGGGTCCCCATACCGGACTGGCGAATGAGCTGGGAGTCGTGCGCGTAAGCGGTAAGATCGGAAGCACCGTCCAGCAAGTAATTATGCATGAGCGCTGTCCGGTAATGATTGCGAATAGAAGCATACCGGAAGAAAAATTGAGATTTAAAAAAGTATTGGTAGGGACAGATTTTTCAGAATCCTGTAAAGATGCGTTGCTTTTCGCGATAAAACTGGCAAAAAAAAATGATTCAAAAATTTTTATATTTCACATGGCGCCGGTGCCTCCCCATCCTCAATATTCTCAAGCCGATTACGACAAGGATATAAACAGGTTAAAGCAAAAACTTGTCGAATACTGCAGGGTTATCCCTGCAGAGATCGAACATGATTTTAATGTATGGGGAGGAGCTCTGCCTCATCTGGAAATTTTAAAATGTGCGGACAAAAAAAATGCTGATCTTATTGTGATGGGATCGCATACCAAAGAGAAGGGCGGAAAATGGTATGTCGGCAGTGCGGTGGAACGCGTCAGCTATCGATCTATCTGTCCGGTGGTTGTCGTAACCGACCCCAGAGTTCTGTTAACCATGGATTAAGAAAGTTTCTTGAAAGGAGGTAACAATGTATCAAAAAATACTGGTACCGCTGGACGGGTCGAAGCGCGCTGAAGCAATATTGAGTCATGTTGAAAGCATCGCTAAAAGTAATCATGCCAAGGTGTTTTTCCTCAAGGTAGAGGAGGAGCCCGTTATGCTGGAACGTGACGAAGTAATTGATATTGCAAGGTATCATGAAGAGTTTGACGAACAAAATGCGCGCTCGCAGGCGTATCTGGATGACCTCAAAGCCAGGTTTCAGAAAGAAGATATTCAGGCTGTCACACAGTTGGCTTTTGGATCGGTAGTAAAAGCAATATTAAATACGGCTGCTGAGACAGACGCCGATCTCATTGCAATGGCCACTCACGGTTTGAGCGGTCTGGTCCGGGTATCCTATGGGAGCGTGGCGGCAGGAGTGTTGCAAGCGGCCGATATTCCAATTTTGCTGATCAGATCCTGTAGCGACCAGAAAGAGGAAACTTGTGGATCTTGAGCATCCGTATGGAATGATGGAATCGTGGAATGATTCCATTATTCCAATGGTATCAGTTCATACAAAGGAGCGATGATATGTCGAAAAAATGGGTATATCGATTTAACGAGGTTGATCAGGCCGAAAAATATGTCGGCGGTGAATGGGAAAACGTGCGCGGTCTTCTCGGCGGCAAGGGCGCCAATTT
>JBAVYC010000836.1:0-2603 GCA_049698595.1 Desulfobacterales bacterium
AATAAAAGATCATGGCAAGTTAAATTTTTGGCGAGCTAAAATTTTTATGCTTTCATCTACGTTATCTGTAGTTTGGCGCTTTTCCATGTATTCAAGGTATCTGTATTATGACCCAAAGCCAAATAATTTGGTAAATGATATTGCATAGGTGTTGATATCGAGCCCTGCATAACTGTTTGTTAGGTTTCTTGCAGGATAGGATAACCAAGTGAACAAAATTCAAAATCTACTCAAAATCGGTGATTTGCGTACTACTGGTAAGTCTGATGAAGTCGTCAAGTTGGTGTTGTCAAAGCCACCGATATTCAAGGAGGTTGTTAATGCAATCCTTACGGATGATCCTGGTATCAGAATGAGGGCTTCTGATGCAGCCGAGAAAATTACCCGGATACATCCAGAATGGTTAAATCCGTATAAAAAATTGCTATTAAACGAAATAGCAAAGATCAAACAGCAAGAGGTACGGTGGCACACGGCACAGATGCTCCCAAGGTTAAAACTGACCAAGACTGAGCGCAAAAGAGCATTTGGTTTGCTTCTTACCTACCTTGAGGATAAAAGCCGTATCGTCAAAACTTCTACTATGCAAGCACTGGCAGACATAGCAATTCAGGACAATACCTATTTGAACCAAGTCAATAGGCTTTTGAGCAGCCTGATAAAGGAAGGTAGCCCAGCGATGAAAGCGAGGGGTAAAAAGCTGCTCTTGACTTTAAAAAAGATCAAAGATGAAACCAAGGATTAATATCATAACGCTTGGTGTTAAAGACTTAGAAAAATCAACTCACTTCTACGAGCATGGACTTGGTCTACCTCGCATGCCTTTTGAGGGGAATGTGGCATTCTTTGAGCTTTCGGGATCATGGCTATCTCTTTATCCATGGAGCGCCCTTGCCGAAGATGCAGAGATTTCAGCTACCGGAGATGGGTTTCGAGGAGTTACAATCGCTCATAATGTTGCCAACAAGTCGGAAGTTGACGAAGTTATGGCGCAAGCTGAGAAAGCTGGAGCCACAATTCAAAAACCTGCTCAAGATGTTTTCTGGGGAGGCTATTCCGGTTACTTTTCTGACCTTGATGGACATTTATGGGAGGTGGCTTGGAATCCGCATTTCTGGCCGGGACCCAAAGATGAATAAGAGCTAAATGGTAGCATTGACAGCAAAAAAGACATTAAAAAAGCTAAAGCAAAATGAGGTAACTATGAAAAGATTCTTAATATTATTTTTTCTTTTATCGGCTTTTAGTCTTTTTATGCTGAGTTGCGCTTCAAATTGGACAAAAAAGAATGGCAGTTTTGTGCGAGATGATGACATCAAAACCATGTTTGAAACCCATGAATATGTTTCAGATTACAATTACTTTTACACCGACTCCGCCTACTGGGATTATCCTGAAGCCATCGTAGGAATTAAGAAAGATTATGAGCTTGTTAAAGTTTCGGGTTGGGTGTCTGTTACCAACTGGCAACAATTTGAACCCGGTAGCGAAAAACTGAAAGAATTAGTTGAGGCAATCTATACCCGAACTTCATATGGACACATAATTTATGCACCCGGTGGAGGAGATCAAATAGGGGTCATGTACTCTCAGAAATGGGTGGGGCCATATATACCTGAAATTCGGTTCAAGGACGGAGACCTAATAGCAGTTACACCGCATAAATATAATTCTACCTTTGCTCCACCTTGAATTGGTTTAAGAGAGATATATTCGCCTGTAATTCATTTAATGCCTTCTTGGTTTCCGGCAATCATATTGATAATAAATGCGAGGAACCGAAAGATGAAAACCTTGAAATACGTTAGTTTAATGTTCATTGCATTCGTTTTTATCATTGGATGCTCGGGAACCTATGCCAATATTAAAAATCAATCGGGAGACGAATCAAAGGTCACCCAAGAGAAACTGATCAATAACTGGTCAGATTACGACATCTGGTTCAGGTATACGATCATCGCTTTTGACCCAAAAATTGATGATAAAAAAATAATAGTCGGCAGCGATTGGGGTACGGTTAAAGATCAGGAAAACTGGATGGCGATAGTTAAAGAAAATACGACAAGTGACGGCAACATCAGCCCGGTATGGGCCTATTCCTCTATGACCGGAGTTCGAGAGATATGGGGTCCCGATAATCAGTTTTATGGATATGTTATCCATCAGCAGCGTGATCTGGTTAGCGCAAAGGTGGTCGATGAAAATACGGTGCGGCTATGGCACCGTTATGCTAATTTCGGAGGACCATAATTTCCTGTTTTCAAGGTTGGGGTGGTGCTTTCTGCTATTATAAAATCATCAGTAGGGTGGTGTGTTTGAACAAGAATTGTTTATCGATTGTTTTGCAGCACCAATGAATTTATATGTACAGGTAACTCCAATTGTCGGTTACTATTGATTTTAGCAGCATCATGGGTTAAAAAAAGAGAATCCTGCTGATTTCAACTCCTTCTCATCTCGCTAATGGGTTCTTGTAAATTAACCTGAAAGGAGGATTCAATGCTTGAACCTGCGCTCTTCCTTGTAATATCCTTTCTGTTGGTCATGCTGGTGGTTTATCTATGGGCAAGCCATCGCAATTTAATCAAAAACGGAGTATTAAC
>JBAVYC010000837.1:0-16313 GCA_049698595.1 Desulfobacterales bacterium
TCCACGACAGCCTCCTTGGCGGGAGTCAGCAACGCTCTTTTAACCAACCACGAACCGATACCGGGAACCTGCATATTTACCCCTTCAGACAAAAATTTTCTGCATCACATCTGCCATATTTTCGGCAAAATTTTCCACCGTTGTCATACCTTCCTCATCGTTTTCGGCATCCCTGGCGCCGCCGGTACCGGCCATACCGACGGTCCAGTAGGTGGAGCCGGGCACCGTAATGCCATTGATGAAAAACCACAGCAGCAGCTGGGAGAACGCCATATTATGGCCGGCCCGCCGTGCAACGGTGACCGGACCACCCACCTTGCCGCTAAAAAATCTATCGTTCCAATAGGCAACAAAAGTGGCCCGGGCAAGAAGGGACATCATCTGAGGCACGACCGAACTGAGATAAACCGGCGAGCCTAAAACAATCCCCTCGGCGGTGCGCATTTTGCCCACAATGTCATCAAAGGCATCCCCTTTGATGGTGCAATATCCTTTTTTGACACACTCGTAACAACCATTGCAAGGTTTGATCTCCTTTCCTCTGAGGGAGATCAATTCGGTGTCGAACCCCTTGGCGTCAAAAACCTCCAATGCATTTTCAACGTATAACAGGGTGTTGCTCCTTGATCGCAGACTTCCGGCAATTCCAATGACTTTCATAGATCCTGCTCTCCGGCCTGATAAACCCAATCCGGCAGCCGAACCGTGGTCTTTAAAACTCCTTCTTTGAGCTGCCGTCGCATGAGCTCGACAAAATAGCCGTGCTGAAAGCAGCGGCTGAACGCCTCGCTTTCTATTTGAAGTCCAGCAGCGAAGGATTGATGTTGCGCCGCCCGCACGGCCCGTTTCGCCTGGGACAGGGCGTGCTGTGGATTTCGCAGAATAGGTTCTAGAATGTTGTCGACTTCGCCGAAAAGTGCATCTAATGGAACCGCTTTGTGTACCAGCCCCATATCATGCGCGTCTTTGGCCGCATAGAGTTTCCCGGAGAGAATCATCTCCATGGCCCGGCCGGTTCCCACCAATCCGGGCAGACGCTGGGTCCCGCCGCCACCGGGAATAAGTCCCACTTTGACTTCGGGCAAACCGATACGGGCGGTATCACCGGCCACTCGCAAATCACAGGCCAGGGCAAATTCAAATCCGCCGCCAAAACAAATCCCGTTGATGGCCGCCACCAGAAGCAACGAACTTGCCTCCATGCGATTGAACAGGCTCTGAATCCGCACCGAAAACGCTTTGGCCGCCGCGGGATCACACTGCATCATTTCAACCCCGTCGGCACCGCCAATGAAATAGGCTTCACCGCCCCCCGTGAACACAATCACCCGGGATTGCGTCTGTTCGATATTGTCCAGCAGATCTTCCAGTTCGTCCATCAGGATCGTGTCGATGGCGTTACGATCACCGGGCCGGTTAATCGTCACCCGGCATATGTCGCCTTGGTTGTCTACTAAAAGGCGGGTATATTCGTTTGGCATCTTACTTATTACAAACCTCGCTGAATAGTTTACTGGATTTAATCAAATCACCAGACCACCGTTGGGGCTGAAAACCTGACCGGTGAAAAAGTCGGCTTCCGGTGATGCCAGAAAAGAGACCAAACCGGCGATTTCTTCTACTTCGCCGAATCGTTTCAAGGGGGTCTTTTTGAGGATGTAAGCCTCGAAACCTGGCGGCAGTCCCGCCAGCATCGGCGTGTCAATGTACCCCGGCGCGACGATGTTCACCCTGATATTGTGTTGGGCCACTTCCTTGGCCAGTGTTTTCCCCAGCGTATTAACACCGGCTTTGGCCGCACTGTAATGCAGTGCTCCCGGCGTCGGTGTTAGGGATGCCACCGAGCTGAAGAGGATGATACGACCGGTTTGGTGTACTTTCATCCAACGGACCGCTTCCCGGCAGCAGTAAAATGCCCCATCCAGATTCACGGACATCATCCGCCGCCAGGCCTCATCATCAAGATCCTCTACGAAAACCGTTTGTCCCAGCACCGCAGCAGTATGTACTACCAGGTCCAGGCGATCAATCTGCTGTTTCAAATCGTTAAATAAATCGGCAACGGAATTGCTTCGGGAGACATCCACCGCGTAAGCCCGGGCCTGCATATCATCCGCAAGCTGCACGGTTTCTTCAGCGGCAGCCGGATTCAGATCGGCCACAAAAACCCGCATACCCGACCGGCACAGTCTTAGCGCCACGGCCCGGCCCATCCCGGAACCACCACCGGTGACAAGGGCAGTCTGAATAGATCGGGTTTTCACTGGTCCTCCCAATAAGGTGCCCTCAGTTCGCGTTTTAACACTTTAGCCAGGGCGTTTCTGGGAAAATCATCGCAAAATTTTACGCTGGAGATCCGTTGATACTTGGCCAGCTTGGGGTTGACCCACTCCAGCAGTTGCTCTGCCGAGATTGCCGTGTCTCCTCTGAGAATCACCATGGCCATGGGTGTTTCTCCCCATTTCGGGTGTGGGATGCCGATAACTGCGACATCCTGCACCGCCGGATGACGGCTCAAAACTTCTTCGATGTCGCTGGCAAAAATGTTGATCCCCCCGGAGATAATCATATCCTTTTTACGGTCAAGGATGTAAAGAAAGCCATCCTCGTCAAGCTTTCCCATGTCACCGGTCTTAAGATACGTTTTGCCCGACGCATCCAGCCAAATCGCTTCAGCTGTCTTGTCCGGAAGTTTGTAATATTCGGGCATAAGGAACGAACTGTGGGCCACGATTTCTCCGGCTTCACCCCATGGAAGCTCACATCCATCTTCATCGATGATCCGTAAATCCCAGCCAACCAGTGGGATACCCACCGACCCCATTTTTTTTTTCATGTCCTCCGGTTTAAGCGTGGTGGCAACTCCCTCCGTTAAGCCCCAAAGCTCCACGAGCTCTCCGTTAAACCGTTTTATCACTTCCGCCTTGGTTTGGGTGCGCAGAGGAGATCCGGCAGAGTTCCAGATTCTCATCGAGCTTAAATCATAACTGTCGAAATCGGGTTGTTCCAGCAGAACCGTAAACTGGGTGGGGACCATGAAAGTGTGGGTGCACTTTTCTTTTTGAACTAACTCCAGAAATTCTTTGGGGTCAAACGCGGTCATGAGCACTAAGGTACCTCCCGCAAACACGGTCGGCAGCATGGTCAACCAGGTGCCGTTGGCGTAAAGGGCCGTGGTCACGATATTAACGGCGCTGGAATCGATACGGTAATCAATGGCGAACATGCTGGCAAATTGCGTCCGGTTGTGATGCGAGTGCAGAATCCCTTTCGGCACGCCGGTGGTGCCGGAAGTGTACATAATGTTAATCGCATCTTCGTAAACCATTGATACAGCCGGTTTTTCATCCGAACTCCCATTAACGAACGATGGGTAGGAATGCCACCCTTCAACGGCCTCAGCCAGCATGAAGAAGCCGTCCGCGGAAATATTACTGAACTCCGACTGATAAGGGCCGATAACCTCGCGCTGTCCGGGCCCGATAAAAAGAAACCTGGAATCCGAGTCAATCACCATACGGGCAAGGGAATCTCCCGGCACCATGGCCGAAAGCGGCACGATGACCCCGCCGGCCTTGACCACTCCGAAAAGAACCTCTAACGCCTCAAGCCTGTTGGTCGTCAGCAAACTGACCTTGTCGCCCTTTTGCAGGCCACGCCCTATCAAGCCATTGGCGACTCTGTTAATTTTCCGGTTGAACTCACCCCAGCTAATTCGCTGATCCCCGCAGATCACGGCCGGCTTCTTTGCACGCCATTTACCGTGACTGTCCATAACATCGGTGATGATGACGTCGGGGTTGTCGAATTTTTTCATAATTCTTCTCTCTTTCCGATCGTAGCCTCGGAAAAAGTTTAGATCATTAGATATTTTTTCTTTATTTCTTCGTCGGTGCTTAGCTCATCAATGCTCCCCTGATATCGAATCTGCCCATTATCGATCACATAGGCCCGGTCCGACGCCAAGGTGGCGAAGCGGATATTTTGCTCGGAGAAGAGAATTGTTTGGCCCATTTTCTTTAGCTTTAAAATTTGCTTGCCCAGATCTTTCACCACCAACGGTGCCAACCCCTCCACCGGCTCATCCAGCAGAAGAAGCTCAGGATTTCCCATCAGGGTCCTTGCTAGAGTGAGCATCTGCTGTTCGCCCCCGCTTAAAGTACCGCCGTCTTGGTGCTGCCTTTCAGCGAGAATCGGGAAAAGCTCATATATCCGTTTCACAGTCCAGGGTTCACCTTCAAGATTTTTAGGAATCTTTTGGCCGAGTTCCAGATTTTCCCGCACGGTGAGATCAGGAAAAATCAATCGATTATCCGGCACATATCCCATTCCTTTTTGAGCAATATAATGCGGTGGCCGGCCGCGCACCTCATCACCATGAAACAGAACGCTTCCCGATTTTGGCGGTGTCAGACCCATAATGCTTCTCAACGTAGTGGTCTTACCGGCCCCGTTGCGGCCTAATAAACAGACGATTTCACCGCGGTCTACCGTAAGGGAAACATCAAAAAGGATATGACTTGTTTCATAAAAGGTATTGATCTGTTGAACATCCAGTATCATGCTTCCTCTCCGAGGTAGATTTTCTGAGCCATTTCATTGGACCTGACAGCCTCCGGGCTGCCTTCTGCAATAATGGTACCCTGATGTAAAACAGTCAGCCGCTTCGCGTATCCGAAAACAACCGCCATATCATGTTCGGTAAAAAGAATAGTCAGATTCATCTCCCGGTTCAATCGTTTTACCAAATCCATCGTCTCTTGGGTTTCTTCTCGCGACATTCCGGCCGTCGGCTCATCCAGAAAGAGCAATTCAGGCTTAGACCCCAGGGCGACGGCCAATTCCAACCGTTTTTTATCTCCCTGGGAAAGGTTGCCCGCTATTCGGTCTGCGTGCCGGGATAGGCCCGCCAACTCGAGGAGTTCCCGGGTTTCTTTTTTAGCCATTCGGCTGGCAGGAATAAAAAAATTGAGGGTTCTTTTTTGCTGTGCCAGAATCGCCTGCCGAATATTTTCATAGGCGGTCAGGGCAAGATATATATTACTGACCTGAAAAGCCCGCACGATGCCCAGACGGGCAATTCTATGGGGCGGCCAGTTGGTAATATCTTTCCCTTGATAGAATACATTGCCCGAATCAACTTTATGGTATCCGGTCAGAAGATTAAAGAAAGTGCTTTTCCCGGCGCCATTCGGCCCGATGATGGCGGAGAGCTCACCGGTTTTCATCTCATAATTAACATCGCAGGTTGCCTGAAGTCCCCCGAAAGCCTTGTTCAAATGCGCCACTTTAAGAATTACCATATCATAATGTCTCCGTATCCATGGATCCCTTGGCTTCGGTCATCACGTCCTCGGTTCCCCTGGTCTTGAACTTCGCCTCGGCCAGCCCGAGAACCCCTCCCGGTACAAACAAAACAACGAAGATAATCACCAATCCGATGGTCAGCGGCCAGTATTCGGTATAGCCCGTTACAAAAGCGAATAGAAACGTATAAATTACCGAGCCGATTATCGGTCCTAAAAAACCCAGCGGACCACCGATGACGGTCATAAAGACCGGCACGCCGGATTGATGCCAGTTGCACAGGTCCGGGGCAATGCTCCTGTTGAAAGGCCCCAGCAGGCCGCCGGCCAAACCGGCAAACATGCCCGCAACGACAAAGTTGATGAGCATATATTGGCGAACATTGATGCCGATAAAACGGGTGCGGTCGGCATTTTCACGGATCGACCGCATGGTATACCCGAAAGGCGATGCGCTGATAAACCACATCACGATCAGGGCCGCTGCAACGATTAAAAAGGTGAAGTAATAGTATGCCGTAACGCCCATAAGCCAGTCCGGCGGGACGATTCCCTGCAGGCCATCGTCCCCACCGGTAAATGAATACCACTGAAAAATGATGTAGTATAACAACTGCCCGAATGCCATGGTCAGAATGGCAAAGTATATCCCGGTCAAGCGGACACAGAAATAACCGATCGCCAGCGCGAACAGCCCCGCCGTAATCATGGAAACTACCAAACAAACCGGCAGGGGAACCGACGTTTTTACCAGCAACAAACCGGTGGCATAGGCGCCCACCCCGAAATATGCCGCATGGCCGAAGCTGAGCTGGCCCATGTAGCCAAAAATCATATTAAAGCTCACCGCGAAAAGCCCTAAAATCAAAATCTCAATTACCACGTGAACCCAGAATTCCCCAATGACCAGGGGCAGAACAAGCATGGCGATAAAGGTCAGCCCGAGCCACCAGTATTTAAACATAAGATCACACCTTTTATTGTTGCCGTTTCACTTTAGGGTTTCAGAAATTACCAATTTGCCAGAGATTGCGCCTGATTTTGGTTTGCATTCAAAGCGCGGCAAAGGGTGTATATTGGAATATTCAACCTCTATCGCAACCCATAGGACGAGCCAAAAAACCTGACAATTGGGCCATTAGATGTTTCCGCCTCACTCACGTTCTGGCCGGCGTTCCAAACAAACCCCACGGCCGTATGATTAATATAAATGCCGTGACGATAAAGATCAGAACCAGAGCGCCCTGGGGCCAAAAAAGGATTGAAAAAGCATATACCTCTCCCACCATGATCGCGGCCACAAAGTACCCAGAAGACTTCCAAACCCCCCGATAACGACCACGCAGAAAGCCTGTATCACCACAGCCATGTCCATACCCAGGGTGATCGACCCCACCGGGGCTTGAACAGCCCCGGCCAGACCGGCAATGAAAATTCCCAGGGCAAATACACCGGTGTAGATTCGGGGAATCGGAATTCCCAGGGCACTCACCATCTCACGGCTGAATACCGCCGCTCTGACGATATGGCCATAACGGGTTTTCTTCAAAAACCACCACAGACCGATGGCCACCGCAAATCCGACCAGGATGACGAAAATAAAATAAGAGTCGAAAGGCATTCCAAAAATAAAAACCGGCCTTGCCACCAGCGGCGGTCGCTCGATAAGTTTATCTTCCACCCCCCAGACAATTTTGATCAAGTCACCGAGAACCAGGACCAGGGCATAGGTGAGCAGAAGCTGTTCGGGCAGCTCGCGTTTGTACACCCGCCGGATCAGCACCACCTCGATAATTCCGCCGATAGCGGCCAGGGTCAAGGCGGCCAGGGGTATGCTGAGCCACATGCCGAAACCGTAATCCTGCATCAGGTACCAGAACGAGTAACAGAGGTAGGCCCCGACCAGCCAAAATGTCGCATGGGCAAAATTAAGAATGTTCATCACCCCGAAAATAAGGGACAATCCCGAAGCGATGAGGAAAAGCATCATCCCCCGGGAAAGTCCGCTCATAAACTGTGCAAAAAACAACGAAGCATCCATCTGCTTTCCTCGGTTAATTTTATTTCGATCTGGCCGCAACAATCTCGGCTTCGGGGCGCCATGAGTCCGGGCCCTTAACCTCAACCAAGTCATGGTAAATCGGGAAGGGATACGCGGGATCATCGGCCACCACACCGATGTAGGAAGAGCAGCTGAGCTGATTGTCAATCTCGCGGAATGAGAGCCGGCCGCGGGTTGTATCGACCGTAGCACCTTTTAGAGCATCTTTCACTTTCTCAGTGTCGATGCTGGCCGCCTTTTCGACACCTTGTTTCAAGACATAGACCGCGTCATATTCCATCACCGCCCAGTCACTGGGATAGCGCTCGTATTTGGCCCTGAAGTTTTTCACAAAATCAGCCATCATGGGCACGTCCAGGTGAGCGAAGAAGGGCGCCCGGCACAGGCCGACCATCCCGCGGGTGAGGGTTTTGGACTGCAAAATCAGTTCTGAAACACTGATCAGCGATCCGGGATAGGGAATTTTTTCGAAAAATCCGTAAGCCTTTGCCTGCTTTATCCAGGCAACATTGTCTTTTGAAGCCACCGAGCCTATCACAAAATCCGGTTTCTGCCCCATGATCGCCGTAATATAGGAGGTAAACTGAGTCTCACCGAGTCGTGGCCAGAACTCTTTTTTCAGTTTCAATTCCGGTGCCCTTTGTTTCAAAAGCGCAACCGTATTATTTTGGGTGGATCGGCCCCACTCATAGTCGGAGGCAATCGTCACATAATTCTTCCATCCCTTTTTTTTAGCCAGTTCCGCGACACCCACGACAACAGCCTTGGCCTGCATGTAACTATTGGGAACCACTTGGTAGGTGTAAGGGCTAAAATTGACTTTGGTGATGTTTTCCGAGTTGCTGATGGCTGGAATGTGAAGGACCTTGTACTCCTGGGCGACAGGCTTAATGGCCACGGCACAGGCGCTGGAATAAGTACCCAGGATAGCCCGCACTTTCTCCCGTAAGATCAGATCCTTGGCCTCTCGCACGGCAACGTCCGGCTTTGTATGGGAGTCTCGTATGAAAAGTTTGATGGGATGCTCACCCAGGAAGCCGCCCTGGGCGTTGATCTCTTCGACGGCCAGTTTGATGGCATCGACACCGTCTTTGCAATAAAGCGCCCCCGTGCCGGTAATCGCCAGATCAACCCCCAGATGGTAAGCCTCTCCGGCCAGGCAACTGCTTGCAAAGGGAAGTCCTGCCAGCAGCACAAACACACAAACGATGATGGTCATCTTGAATTTCATAATTCTCCCCCTCTCATGTTTAATGAATATGAATGATGGCATGGTTAATCATTTTTTTATAATGATTAAGGCTTCGGGTTATTTGCTGATCACCCCCTTTCTGTAAATAATTTTTGGTTTATTGAAAAAAAATTGGATAACCCCTCATTCTGGTGGGCTGCCTGTAAATCCGGATTCAGTATGTCAGCACCATGCCGCCATCAAACAGCAAATCGCCGCCGACAAGGTATCTTGCAAAGCATGAAAACCCGAAAACAAACAGGTTGGCGACCTCGATGGGTGCCATCATCTCTTTGATGCGGGAAGTCCCCATCATGACATCCCTGACGACTTCTTCGGCAGTGATACCGCGCTGTTCGGCCTGGGCATCAATCTGGTTTAAAGCCAGGGGGGTTTTGACGAAGCCGGTGCTGAGGGTAAAGGAGCGGATATTACCTTCCCCTTCTGCAGATATGGACTGACTCAAAGCTTTTAAACCGAATTTGGTGATGTTGTAGACCGGCTTGTTCTTGGTACAGATATGGGCATGCACCGAGGCCATATTGCCGATCACGCCCAGGCCGTCAGCGCTTTTTTTCATATGGCCGATGGCCAGTTTAGAGAGATAAAACGGCGCCCTGAGCATCAGGCGCTGCATCAGATCATATTTTTCCATGGGGAAGTTATCGACCGAATCAATATGCTGGATACCGGCGATATTGGCCAAATACTTAATCGTGCCGATCTTGGCCGCCTCTTGAATGGCATTTTCAATATCTTCGTCCCGTGTGAGCTCCGTTTTGATAAAAATCATCTGCCCGCCTAACTCGCGGGCCATCTTCTGGGTCTTATTGCCTTCTTCCTCGTTGATATCCAGCCCGACGGTCATCAATTTGTTCACGGCGGCAGCAATGGCAGTGGCCCTGCCGATACCGGTGCCCGCACCGCTGACGACACAGACATTGTTGCTGTTGAAATTTTTATCTTGCAGAATCAATATTTCTTCACGTGTGATTTCCGGCTCTTTGGTATCTGCCGGTATACTGGTTTCTGCCATGGACTTCCTCCTGAATGTCTGGAAAATTCTTCCCGCATATGAAGATCATAAAGCTTTTTGAAACTGTCGCTGCAGGCTTTTCATTCCCACTGTTAATAGGCGTTCTGCAAATTATAGGCCATCACTTGATCCGACATTATTTGAATTAAAAATTAAATTGTGGTGTCAGATAACTAATGAACACCATTCACAATTTATGATTTACAAAAAAAATGACGGTATTTTGCTCGACATTTTGCGCTGGAAAGTGTATGAAAAATTTGTATCAATTAATCTACATGTAGCAAAACTGGTACACGGGATGGTAAACAATATTCTGAAACTTGGAACAAAAATGGAATCGGATATGCATATATCCCTTCATCGCTAAAAACAGGGGGCAATCATGCCGGAAATAAGTGAGCATCTTCAAAAAGAGGAATTGTTAAAGCAGTTGGAAATGTATCGGCTTATTTTTGACAGTATATACAATGGCGCCCTCGTAACGGACGAAAAGGGCTATGTCACCCATTTCAATAAACCCTACGGAGAATTTCTCGGGGTCAACCCCGATGACCAGATCGGAAGTCATTGCACCGATTCGGTGGAAAACAGCCGTATGCATATCGTCGCCGAAACCGGCAAGTCTGAAATAAATCAATCTCATCGAATTATGGGGCAAAATATGGTCGTCCAGCGAATACCGATCAAAAAGGATGGCCGGGTTATCGCAGTGTTCGGCCAGGTCATGTTTAAAGATGTCAAGGACGTCAGAAAGCTCGCCACCGAGCTTTCCCTTTTGGAATCGAAAGTAAAATTATACGAAGAGGAACTCATCAATCTTCGATCCACCCGTTATACCTTTGACAGCATCATCGGATCCAGTCAGGCGATAAATTCTTTAAAAATAGACGCCTTGCGGGCCGCCGCCAACCAGTTCCCGGTTCTGATTTCAGGTGAAAGCGGTACGGGAAAAGAGCTTTTTGCCCAGGCCATTCATCATGCCGGCCCCCGCAGGGTCCATCCCTTTGTACGCATAAACTGTGCCGCTATTCCCAAAGACCTGCTGGAGTCAGAGCTTTTTGGTTACGAAAAAGGCGCCTTTACCGGTGCAGACCCTAATGGCAAACCCGGCAAGTTCGAATTGGCCCGGCACGGCACCGTGTTTCTCGATGAGGTCGGAGATCTGCCCCTTGAAATGCAGCCGAAGTTGTTACGAGTGATCGAGGATAAGGAGTTTGAACGGGTCGGTGGTACCAAAATCATTCAATCGGATTTTCGCATCATCGCTGCCACAAACCAGAATCTTGAGCAAATGCTGGCCGACAATCGCTTTCGCAAGGATCTGTTCTACCGCCTGAATGTGATCCCGCTGCACATTCCACCGCTGCGCGAGCGCAAGAGCGACATCCTGCCGACTGCCCGCCACTTGCTGAAACAAATGGCCCGGGAAGCAAATCTTGGGGAGCAAAAAATAGACACAGAGGCTGAAAAGGCTTTAAAAAATTATGGCTGGCAGGGAAATGTTCGGGAACTGTCCAACGTCCTGGAAAGAACGATGTCGACTATGGAGGGTGACACCATCCGCCTGCAGCATCTTCCGTTCTATATATATCGCAGCCACCGGGAATTCCCCGAACATCACCAGTCCGCATTAAGAGATGTGCAGACCCGGACAGAAAAAGAAGCCATCCTCTTTACCTTACAGGAAACCAACAACAACAAGGCCAGGGCCGCTAAAATACTGGGCATCCACCGGACGCTGTTGTATAAAAAGATGAAAAAATATAATATTTCATTAAACTCAGTCTGAAAGGTTGGAAGCCAGAAAACAGAGGTCAGGGGACAGAGGTCAGAGGTCAGAAGATAATTTTTGAATTGCGCCTTCTCAATTCCTAGACCACAAAATTTTTTTTGTTTCTCAAATCCGCAATCCAAAGTCTTTCTTGCCGACTTCCCAGCGGGGCGTAGGCGTATGCCCTTATGGGCCGGAGGCCGCATCCCGACCTCCGACTTCTTCTATATGCTCTATGCACTATGCTGTAGGCTCTATACCCTTTTTGCCCGCAACCCGAAACCCGAAACCCGAAACTCGAAACTCGCAACTCGCAACTCAAACCGGCTTCAACGTCCTGCGCGTTTCTGCACCGCTTTCATAAACATATTGATACCTACATTTATCATGTTGACAAGTAATAAACAAATTATTATACATAAAAATAAACAGGGAGATCATTCTGATGAAGACCATTCAAATAACTATCGATCCGGAATTGCTTCATAAAATTGATAATGATGAAGAATCCATGAAGAAAGGCAGATCAGCATTTTTACGCCAGGCGGTCCAATATTATTTGGAACAAAAAAGGCTAAAATCAATTTCCGAACAATATCGTTCAGGTTATAGACGGGAATCGGAAATAAACGATGATCTAACCTCATGGGAGGATGAACAGGTATGGCCAAAGACCTGATAAGAGGCAGTATATGGATGTATAAATTTAAGCAACCTGATAAACTACGCCCTGTTCTTATTTTAAGCCGCCAGGATGTGATTGGACTTATCGATACAGTTATTGTGGCACCTATAACGACAACAATTTATGGCGTCCCCAGCGAAGTTATAGTCGGTATCGATCAGGGATTAAAGCATGACTCGGCAGTGAACCTTGATCATATACAGACCGTTTCTGCGTCCAAACTCAACCGCTATATCGGTTCACTTGATGAGCGCATGATGGCGGAAGTATGTCTTGCCTTAATGATCGCTACCGGCTGTGATTAAGCTTTTTTTTATTTTTAACATCACGACTGGGATATATCAATGGGCATAACTTAATCAACTCAATCAACCCAACATTTATTCATTCTTTCGCCAACGCCCTGCGCACTTCTGCACCGCTTTCATAAATATGAGGCGCCACATTCCGTTTTTTGAGAGCATCCCCCAATTTCATCCGCAGGAAAGTGCTGATGGTAAAACGGGTTACACCCGAAAATGGTTATCAACCAAATACTATACCATATCAGTAATGCCGGGTATTTTCACCTGGCAGACATTTAATGTGCCTCGATCTGCGATTCATTCAACTTGAACCACGACAAATCCCCCTGAGTTTTTCGCTGCGGTGGCAATCGCCAGAGACTCGAGGGTCAGCGCCGCCGGCCCAAAAAAGCCAGTCTGATCGAAAAAGAAACTTTTGGGGCTCGGTTCCGAAATCGGCCGTTGTTGAGTTATGCAATTCCCAATAACACCAGCAAAATGTAGGTTGGGTTGAGTGCAACGAAACCCAACAAAGCCTGGAATAGGCTCAACCCAACCTACGAAGGCAAAGTGGCCCAGGATAGAACCAACTCCAACTTTTGACACAATTATTCCTTTAATTTATTTTCGTTTTAGGTTAGTCTAACCCCTTTTGCTAAAATCAATACTGAGGAAAATATGGGCAGATATCCTGAAAAACCGCAAAAAGCCTACTACTACGGCACCTGCCTGGTGGACATGATGTATCCCGAAGCCGGAATGGCGGGAATAAGGTTGCTTCAGCAGGAAGGTGTCAAGGTCATATTCCCTGCCGGCCAAACCTGCTGCGGTCAACCGGCCTACAATTCCGGATTTCCGGATGAGGCCAGGACCGTGGCCAGAAAGCAACTGGCATTGTTTCCTGAAGGGTATCCGATTGTCGTACCCTCCGGATCCTGTGCCGGCATGATGCGGCACCATTACCCCAAATTGTTCGAGGGCGATCCCGACATCGATCGAATCATCGATTTTTCGCAAAGAATTTTTGAACTGTCGGAATTTTTGGTTCATGTTTTAAATATCAAACTCCAGGACCGCGGCGATCCCATCAAAGTGACCTGGCATTCTTCCTGTCACGCTTTACGCGAGATGGGGATCACTGAAGATTCCAAATCATTGATTCGACAATTGAAAAATGTTGATCTAATTGAACTGCAGCATGAAACCGAGTGCTGCGGCTTCGGCGGAACCTTTGCTGTCAAACAGCCGGCCATCTCCGCTGCCATGGTTAAGGATAAAACCGATGATATCCGGCAAACGGGGGCCGCACGATTGATCACTGGAGACTGCGGATGCCTGATGAATATCTCCGGCGCCATGCAACATGAAAATATTCGGATCGGCGGCCAGCACCTGGCCGAATTTATCTGGGAGAGAATCAATGACCAACCATCAACCGCTTGATTTTGAAAAAAACGTTTCCCGGGCCTTAAACGATACCCAGTTAATTAAAAATATAAAATCCGCCATGGCCACCCTGGTGTCCAAACGTAAAACCATCTTTGCGGATGAAGCTGAAACCGAACAGCTCAGAACCCTGGGAAGTGCCCTTAAAAAAAAGGCCTTGAGCAAGCTGCCGCAGCTACTTGAACAACTGGAAGAAAAATGCACCCAAAACGGCATCCAGGTGCACTGGGCGGAAACCACCGCCGAAGCCAACCAACAGGTGTTGGACATCATGAAGTCCCATGGCGCCACCCGCCTGGTCAAGGGCAAGTCAATGGTTTCCGAAGAAATGGAGCTGAATGCATTTTTGCAAAAACATGGCATCGAGGCCCTGGAAACCGATCTGGGTGAATTTATCATTCAGTTGAATCACGAAACGCCGGCCCATATCATCGTCCCCGCGATTCACAAAAATAAAGACCAGATTTCGAAAATCTTTCATGACCATATCCCCGACGAACCCTATACCGAAGATGTCGCTGAGCTCACGGCCATCGCCCGCAAAACATTGCGACAAAAGTTCTATCAAGCCGACGTCGGCCTGAGCGGTGTCAATTTTGCGGTGGCCGAAACCGGGACCTTGTGCCTGGTTGAAAATGAAGGCAACGGCAGAATGTGCACCACCGTACCGGGGGTGCACATCGCCCTCATGGGCTTGGAAAAAGTTGTCGAAAAACTGGCAGACATCCCCCCGTTGCTGCGACTGCTGATTGGGTCGGCCACCGGCCAGTTAATCACCACCTATGTAAACATGATCACCTCGGCGCGCAGGGAAGGGGAAAAAGACGGCCCCAAAGAAGTCCATTTGATCATCCTGGACAACGGCCGTTCGAAAATTTACGCCGACCCCCGGCGGCGTCAAACCCTGCAATGCATCCGCTGCGGCACCTGCCTCAGCCACTGTCCGGTATATAATCGAATCGGGGGCCATGCCTACGGTTATATTTATCCAGGCCCCATCGGAAAAATCTTAAACCCCCAGGTTGAGGGGCTGAGAGCCGCCGGGGTGCTGGCCTCCGCCTCCAGTTTGTGTAATGCCTGTGAAGAGGTCTGTCCGGTTAAAATCCAGATCCCCGATCTGATCCGAAGGATACGAAACGAAAGCTATTCCAACGACCCCTCCAGCACCATCGAAGGACACGGATATAAAAGAAATCCGGTGGAAGTCCTGACCTGGAAAATGTGGCAAATAATAAACACCCACCCACTGATCAATGCCGCCGGACTGAAAATTCTGAACGCATTGGGGTCGAAAATACCCAAAATAGGGCCGCTGAAATATTGGACCCGCTACCGGGCCACCCCTGAATTGGCCAAGAAAAGTTTACATGAACTGGTAAAACAACACGGAGTCGACCATGAGTGAGGGTTCCCGCCATCGAATTTTTGCAAGATTGCATGCCGCCACCCAACAGCCCCCGGCACCGGTCTCGCTACCGCCGGAGTTGCCCATCAAAACATACAGCCAAAAGGAGAAAATTGAACGGCTGAAAACCTTGATGGAAGCCATGCGCACCGAGGTGCATCTTAGCGACGCAAAAAATTGGGTAAATACCGTCAAAGACATTTTAAAAAAGCGAGAAGTAAAAAGCCTGCTCTATGCACCCCGGACAGCCATCGGTGAAACCCTGGCACATCATTGGGGCAACGACGCCGCTGACCTGCCGTACTTGATCCCCTATGAGATGGAAATCGAGCAACTCAAGGAAAAGGTGTTTACGGTTGAAGCCGGTATCACCTCCACCGAGGGCGCCATCGCCGGAACCGGTGCCCTCATTTTATGGCCCACGGAAAAAGAACCGCGCCTGATGTCGATCGTTCCGCCCCTGCACATCGCCGTTTTACAGGCGGACAAAATACACAACTCGCTTTCAGAGGTGATCCAAAAAGAAAATTGGCCGACCAAAATGCCCACCAATGTCGTGCTGGTATCCGGACCTTCCAAAACAGCAGACATCGAGATGACCCTGGCCTTCGGTGTGCATGGGCCCAGAGAGTTGATTGTGCTTATTTTGGAAGATTAATTTTACAACACACAACATACAGCATAAAAAGATGTTACCCGCCAAATACAATAAATTCTTAAAAGACCTGCAGCATGTCATCCCCGAAGCACGACGGGTCACTGACCCCCTGCGCACCCTGGCCTACGGAACCGACGCCAGCTTCTATCGCCTGATTCCCAAAATCGTTGTCAAGGCGCATACGGAGACAGAGGTTGCGCAGATCGTTAAAACGGCCAACCGGCATGACATTGCCGTCACATTCCGGGCCGCCGGAACCAGCCTTTGTGGCCAGGCCATCACGGATTCGGTCCTGGTGATCGCCGGCAGCAACTGGAAAGATTATAAAATCATGGACAATGGGGACCGTATCCGGCTGCAGCCGGGAATCATCGGCGGTTTGGCCAACGGCTACCTGGCTCCGTTCGGCAGAAAAATCGGCCCCGA
>JBAVYC010000838.1:0-2123 GCA_049698595.1 Desulfobacterales bacterium
AGATCAGACAACCGAAATAATTTCTTCCTGGCTGTCAACAGTATCGCCAATTCGAGCTGCATCTGCGACGCCTCCGTCCTTCAAAGTTGAGACCAGATCGTTGCAATGAACGTCACTGACGCTGATCAGGAGTCCACCGGATGTCTGGGGATCGAACAGCAGATCCTGAATCGTGCGCGGGACGGTTTCGGCAAACGTGATCATCTGCTCACGAAATTCCCTGTTTTTATATGCGCCGGCGGGGATGAGCCCCATGGCGGCAAAATCCTCGGCTTCAGGGATGACCGGCACCTGGCTGGAAACAATCCTGGCACTGCAACCTGATCCGTTTACCATTTCTGCAAGATGACCCAAAAGCCCGAAGCCTGTCACATCGGTGCAGGCGCTGATATCAAAATCCGCCATGATCCGAGCAGCGTTACGATTAAGCTCGGCCATCAAGCGGGTCACTTTTTCTATTAGATGCTCAGAAACCATGGCCGCTTTGATAGCAGTGTTAACAATGCCGGTGCCGAGCGGTTTGGTAAGAACCAGGCTGTCTCCCGGCCTCAGATTCTTCTTTGCCAGCACTCGCTCCGGATGAATGACGCCGGTCACGGACAATCCGTATTTGATTTCTTTGTCCTCAATGCTGTGCCCGCCGATAAAAACCACTTCAGCCTCCTTAAGTTTATCAATTTATCTTTCATTGTCATTTTTACCGTTGTGTTCATTTAGCACCTTAACCAAGGCCTGTGGAATTTTTTCAATCAGTTCGATAACCTGAGTGGCTGGACTTGGATCGGCATAATGGCCGGACCAGCGGTTAGCTCCGGCAGACAGAACCGCTGCATCCGTCAGTTCGAAGTCAGCGCCGCACAGGACGGAGAGCAATCCGGTCAAGGTATCACCTGTACCGCCAATCGCCTCCATCGCTTCAAAGGAAGGTTGATCCACCTCCTGTACCACTTGACTCTTATGAACGATGTAGTCTGATTCACCCTTGACAAGCAGATATCTGGCGGCGTTTTGATGCTGATAGGCTCGTCGGATCAAGTCAGGCACATTGTCATTGGGGTGAAGGATAAATCCGCGCGTGTAAAAAGGATGGGGGGCCAGTTCGTCTGCAAGAAACGCCAGTTCGCCTGCATCCGGTGTAAAAAAATCATAGGATTCGGATTGCCCGCTCATCTTAGCGGCGTACATAAACCCGGCGTCGGCGATCAGGGTTGGTCGCTTTTGCATCGATTCAGCGGCGAACAAGACCTTGTTGTGCCAGTCCACATCCGGTTGCAGATAGTGAAAGGTCAACACCGTAAAATCGAACGCGTGCAAATGCTGCGTGAGGAAATCATACAGTTTGCGACTGCCGTCTCCTTTACCGGTGTCTCCGACCAAAAAAGCATATGTTTCGGGACAGTGGACGCACTCGGAAGCCTTGAGCGCCGCCCCGATGAGCGCCGGGGTACCTCGATTGATAACGATGCGACGGCCTTTTATTTCAAAATGATTTTCTACCAGACGGGCTTCTCCGTGAATCAAGGGCAATTGAAGGTCTGGTACCGTACCGACGATGCCGATCATTTTCGAAGCAACTCCTCATATGCGAGATCAAGGGCGTACCCACAAAGCGTGTGCCCCAAATCCCTGGGTCTAGGCGCTTCGGTCAACGTTTTGCCGATCATTTCCTGGGCCAAATAGGGAACATCCGGGCACCCGCCACCCGAGATGTTTACGATTGTCATCTCCTTTTTTTCAATGGTAATTTTCATGTTAGCCGCCCGCACCATCAGGTATTCGCCAAAGTCCTTGGTTTGATACAGGCTGACGGGTTCAAGCAGCGGTGCCGTCACCGGAACGACCTTGAGGGGCGACACATTTGCATGGTTGAGCTCCCGCACAATGTTGAGTTCTTCAATCAACGGAAATTCGATGACCAGGTCGCACCCGGTTTGAATGGACGGAGGTGGTCCCATGACCCGAACGGACCACCCCACCCGTTTCAAAACGTTTTCAGCATGGATGACGTCACTGGTATTTTCGAAAACCAGGATGCCAAGGTCGGCGGATATACCTCGCTGCTTTTTACTCGGCCTCAGTTTTCGCTTTTTGAAGAATCCAAGCACGTTTTACGCCTTCATAAA
>JBAVYC010000839.1:0-15841 GCA_049698595.1 Desulfobacterales bacterium
GAATAAAGGATGGCCCGTTTATAAAACCATAAAATCGGGACCGGATCAGATCCGACCCCGATTTTTTTGATTCCGGTCTGCTCGGGCCCTTAGGGGGTATTTCCGACAACATCTTGTAGGAAACTGACGGTATCGGGTCAATGTCATTAACACTAACTTCTCGTAGGAGCGGCTTTCCAGCCACGAAAATCGTTTAATCGCGGCTGGAAAGCCGCTCCCACAGAGATAACATCAGTCCTTTTTCCGTTTTATCCGGGTTTGGAGGTTTACCATTAAAAATAAGAGCCTGTTTGAAAACGCCCCCGGGGTGAATTACGATGCATCCTCATTGGAGGTATTGAAGGGGCTCGATCCGGTCAGACGCCGACCCGGCATGTATACCGATACCACCCGACCGAACCATCTGGCCCAGGAAGTGATCGATAATGCAATTGATGAGGCCATCGCCGGGTTCGCCAAACGGATCGATGTCATTTATCACACGGATGGATCACTCGAAGTCGGCGATGATGGCCGCGGCATGCCCACCGACATGCATTCCGGCGAAAAGATGACGGGGGTTGAGGTCATCATGACAAAACTTCATGCCGGAGCCAAATTCGGCATTAAAAACTACCGATTTTCAGGCGGTCTGCATGGCGTCGGCGTCTCGGTGGTCAATGCCCTGTCCACCCGGCTCGAGGTGGAAATCAAACGTGACGGCAACAAATATGCGATTTCCTTTGAAAACGGTGAAAAAGTATCCGAACTGAAAAACATCGGAACGGTTGGAAAGCGCAATACCGGTTCGAAAGTTAGATTTTGGCCCGATGAACAATATTTTGATACGGTTAAATTTTCCGTACGTAGATTAAAACACGTCCTGCGCGCCAAAGCCGTTTTGTGCCCGCGCCTGACCGTTACCTTTACGAATCAGTACACCGGTGAAACGGATTCCTGGTATTTTGAAGACGGCCTCAGAGATTATCTGCTTGAAAACCTGTCGGAATACGATCGAATTCCGGAAAAGCCCTTCATTGGACATCAAGAGGGGAAAGAGGAAGTTGTGAGTTGGGCGGTTATCTGGCTGCCGGAACAAGGGCAGATGATTGCCGAAAGCTATGTCAACCTCATTCCGACCACTCAAGGCGGCACCCACGTGAACGGCTTTCGGAGCGGCCTTTTGGCGGCTGTGAGAGAATTCTGTGAATTTCGCAATCTGATCCCTCGCGGTATTAAACTGGCACCGGACGATATTTGGGATAAGTGCAGCTACGTTTTGTCGGCCAAAATGAACGACCCGCGGTTCTCGGGGCAAACCAAAGAGCGTCTTGGTTCACGTCAATTTGCATCGTTTGCCGCCAATGTCGTTAGAGATGCTTTTGCTCTGTGGCTCAACCATCACACCGAAGCCGGCGAAAAACTGGCGGAGATGACCATTGAAAGCGCGCGCAAAAGGCTTAAGGCCGCCAAGAAGGTCGTACGGAAAAAAGTGGGCAGCGGCCCCACTCTGCCGGGCAAACTGGCTGACTGCATTACCCAGAATCCCGTCGAAAGCGAACTTTTTCTGGTAGAAGGTGATTCCGCCGGCGGGTCTGCCAAACAGGCGCGTGACAAACAAACCCAGGCAGTGCTTCCGCTCAGAGGCAAAATACTGAATACCTGGGAAGTGGAAACCGCCAGCATTTTAAAATCAAGTACAATCAATGATATCGCGATCGCGGTGGGCGTTGATCCGGGCAATTCGGATCTTTCAGGCCTGCGCTATCGCAAAATCATTATTTTGGCGGATGCCGACTCAGACGGGCTTCACATTGCATCGCTTCTCTGTGCCCTGTTTCTGCAACATTTCAAGCCTCTGGTTGCGGCCGGCAATATTTTTGTTGCCATGCCCCCTCTTTATCGCATCGATCAGGGGAAAAAAGTTCACTATGCCCTGGATGAAATCGAAAAGGATGACATCTTAAAGCGATTGAATGGTGCCGCAAAGAAATCAAGACCCAATGTTCAACGTTTCAAGGGGCTTGGTGAAATGAACCCGAGCCAGCTGCGGGAAACGACCATGCTTCCCGACTCACGCCGTTTGGTCCAGCTAACCCTCGATAACGAAGAGAATATTTTCGAAACCATGGATATGCTTTTGGCCAAAAAAAGATCCCAGGACCGCAAGCACTGGCTTGAAACAGAAGGTGATCTGGCGGATCCCGAGGTTATATAACCCTATTTGAGCGAAAAACGCTCAAATAGGCGTTATTGGTTATTCGTTATTAGAGTACTATGATCCCTTCATTTTATAACTAAAATATAGATGAAACATAATAATGGATTTTAATCCTTTGAAACCATTAACCAATCACTAATAACGAATAACTCCCAATTCGTTTTTAACTCATTTGGGGTATCAAGTTAGCCGTTTAGGTGTTCAACGCTTATTTTTTCTGGAGTACTACAACATGTCCCAACACGAAATGGTTTCCTATGAAGGCATCGAACAGCTTTCGCTTGACGCCTTTGTAAGGCCTTCATACCTGAACTATGCCATGTACGTTATCATGGACCGGGCCCTGCCGTTTATCGGTGATGGTTTCAAACCCGTTCAGCGCCGAATTGTCTATGCGATGAGCGAGCTCGGCCTGCGCGCGACGACAAAGCACAAAAAATCGGCTCGCACCGTCGGCGATGTTTTAGGCAAATACCATCCCCACGGCGACGCTGCCTGCTACGAAGCCATGGTGCTGATGGCTCAGGATTTTTCTTATCGCTACCCGCTCATCGACGGTCAGGGCAACTGGGGATCGAACGCCGCACCCAAAGAATTTGCCGCCATGCGCTATACCGAGGCCCGCATGTCGGCTTATGCAGATAGTTTTCTGGGCGAACTTTCGATGGGCACCGTTGATTGGGCTCCCAATTTTGATGGCACTCTCAGCGAACCGCGCACGCTGCCGGCCAGGCTGCCGAATGTAATTTTAAATGGTGCCACCGGCATTGCGGTGGGCATGGCAACCGATATCCCACCCCATAACCTGAATGAAATCATTGATGCCTGCCTGCTCCTGATCGACAACCCCAAATCCACCCTCGAAGACATCTGTCAGATCATCCAGGGACCCGATTTTCCAGCCGGAGCGGAAATTATTACGTCCAAAGAAGAAATCATCAACATTTATCGATCCGGCCAGGGCATCATCCGCATGCGGGCAACATATGAATACGAAAACGGGGACATCATTATCTCATCGTTGCCCTACCAGGTTTCACCTGCCAAGGTGATCGAGCAGGTCGCCCTGCAGATGAGAGAAAAAAAACTGTCGATGATTGCCGACATTCGTGACTTATCGGACCAGGATGAGCCGACGCGCCTTATGATCATGCCGCGCTCCAACCGCGTGGATAAAGATGCCCTGATCAGTCATCTGTTTGCAACCACCGATCTCGAAAAAAGTATTAAAGTCAACATGACCGTCATCGGGTTGAACCGCAAACCGCAGACACTCGGGCTTTTGGAGATTCTAAAACAATGGCTTAAATTTCGCAGACAAACAGTGATTCGGCGGCTGGAGTTTCGCCTGAACAAAATCAAGGAACGTCTGCACATTCTCAATGGGCTGTTGGTCGCTTACTTTAACCTCGATGAGGTTATCCGGATTATTCGTGAAAACGACGAACCCAAGCCGATTTTAATACAAAAGTTTAGCCTGTCGGATATACAGGCCGAAGCGGTTTTACAGATACGGCTTCGTCAGCTTGCAAAACTTGAAGAAATCAAAATTAAAACCGAGAAACAGGACCTGGAAAAAGAAAGGGACTGGATCGAAAAAACGCTGGCGTCAAACCAGCGCCTGAAAACGCTGCTGAAATCCGAGCTCAAAGAGGATGCCCAAAAGTACGGCGACGAGCGCAGAACTTTGATCATCGAACGCCGGGAAGCCCATGCAATTAAAGAGGTCGAACTTACGGCCGTCGAGCCGGTGACCGTAGTGCTCTCCGCCGGTGGATGGGTGCGTGCGGCCAGGGGACACGAAGTGGATCCCATCGGTCTTACCTATAAGGCGGGCGATGAATTTTTAAGTGCTGCCCGCGGCAAAACCATTCATCCGGCAATCTTTTTTGACACCCGGGGAAGGTCCTATTCGTTGCCGGCTCACACGCTGGCGTCGGCCCGGGGGCAAGGCGAACCGCTGACCGGCAAGCTGACACCTTCGAACGGGGCCAGATTTCTGGCGGTGGTCATGGGGTTGCCGGATCAGAAGGTGCTCCTCGCCAGTGATGCCGGGTATGGTTTTATTACGGATATTGCCAATATGGTAACGAAAAACACAAAAGGCAAAGCCATGCTCACAGTGCCCAGGGATTGCGAGCCGCTGCCCCCCGTATATGTCAACAATTACGAAACCGACTATTTGGCTGCTATTACGACGGAAGGACGCATGTTGGTTATCCCCGTCAAGGCACTGCCGGAGCTTCCCAAAGGAAAAGGCAACAAGGTTATTCAAATCCCGCCGGCAAGGCTGAAAAAGCGTGATGAATATTTAAAACTGCTGGAAGTGATTCCGCAAGGCGCAACCATGAAGATTCACGCCGGCAAACAATCCGTCCGTTTCACACCGGGAAATATTTCTGATTTCATCGGTGAGCGCGGACGTCGCGGTAAGAAACTTCCCAGGGGTTACCGCAATGCCGATCGGATTGAAATCATATGTCAGGTAAGCGACACCGATTAGGATTGTTTTTTAAAGATGAACGTCGAACAGACTGAACATCGAACATCGAACGTCCAACGTTGAACATCGAATAATGATGTCGCTGCACTCTGCAATTTAATTTCATTTGTTTTCGAAAATCCGATGACAAACCTTGAATGAATATTTCTGTTTCTTCATCTTTTCCCATTCAGCATTCGATGTTGGACGTTCGATGTTCGATGTTCATTTTTTTCAGCAAACCTTCCCCAGTCCCAGGGCGTATAAATAACTTAGCTCTTATGATGGTTTACCAGCATCCAGAAGATTCTAAATTGCCTTTCGCAACGCCCAAAAAAGTCGCTCGATATCTTCTTCGCCGGTATATAAGTGCGGCGCAATTCGAATAGACTCGCCTCTCACACTGACAAATACTTTTTCCTGTGCCAGCAGATTCGGCAGTTCTTTGCGAAAACCGCCGGGTTTTGAAATCCCGATTAAATGGGGCGCCCGGACCTTCCTGGGTGCGACAACCAGTCCGATTTCTTTTGCACGATCGGCGATGGCATCGGTTTTGGCTTGCAACGTCAGGGCGATATTTTCAACCCCCCAATCCAGTATTTGTTTCAATGCGGCCGCTGCAATCGGAGAAAGAATGAAACTGCTGCTCTCACCCATATCAAATCTTCTGGCCCCATCCTGATAATTATCCCGATAATCCACCAGACGGGAAAAATCCTCGGAATCCGCCCGGTTCATCCAGTTCTCTTCCAGGCCCATGCCATCATGCCACCTGGAATCCACATAACAAAACCCGAAACTATATGGCCCTAGAAGCCACTTGTGCGTTCCTGCCACTAGAAAATCAGGCTGCACCCGTTCAACGCAAAACGGCAGGGCGCCCAGCGATTGGATCCCGTCTATCACCAAAGCGGCTCCTTTTAACCGGCACTGCGCGCCAATTTTTTCAAGATCGATCAGGGTGCCGTCCGTCCAATGGCAATTGGAGACAGCGACAACAGCGGTATTATCTTCTATGCTCTCCAGCAGGGCAGGTGTCCAATCATTGTCCGCCGGTCGCGGGACTGTTTTGACGACGGCATTTTTCCGGGCCGCCAGGCTGCGCCAGCTGTATACATTCGAAGGAAACTGGTCTTGCAGCACGACAATGGATTGGTCTTTTTCGATGGGTATATTTTTCGCGGCCAGGGCAATGCCATAGGATACCGCAGGTATGATGGCAACACAATCAGAGTTACAGTCGACAAGCCCGGCAAATAAGTCACGTACAGTTTCCACCGATTTGAAAAAATCAGTCGCTGCAATTGTCCATGGATTTTGTTTGGCTTGAATGGCATCCCGGCCGGCACTGGCCGCAGCGTGGAGCAAGGGGGCAGTGTAAGCGATGTTCAAATAGGCAACATCGTCCGGCAGATCAAACAAATGGCGCTGGTTGGGTATCATGTTTTCTCCTTACATTATTTATATTTAGCTGATAATAGGAATTTCAAAATTTGGTGGAATACTTCATTTCAGATAATCATCGGCGGTCATCAGGTAAGAGGGGTGATTCAATCCCGTGGGTTTATAAAACTCATCGTGCGTATATCTGAACCCAAGCTTCCCCAGCAAGTGACGTGACCCTTCATTTTTCGGATTATGGCCGGCAAAAAGCCCTGACACCTTGATGATTTCGAATGCATAGCGCATTACAGCACGCGCTGCCTCTAGAGCATAGCCTTGTCGCCAGTGCCTGTAACAGATATGAAATCCTATCTCCAAAACATTTTTTGATTCATCGTAGGGCCTCAATCCGCAACACCCCAGGTGGCGGCCATCTTTTAAATGGAAAATTGGCCAGTACTGAATACCGTGCAATAATTGAGTTGAAATTTCCTGTGAAAGTCGCTCGTTTACCTGGCTTTGGGACAGTTTCCCGCGCGCGTCAAAAAATTGAGTGACCTTAAAGTCACCCCAGAGGCCCATGGCCAAGTGTAAATCGTCTTCATGCCAGACGCTGAAGCCGATTCGCGGTGTTTTTAAAAAATAATCCGGCCTCATATTTTCCCGACTGGAGCCAGATATACTGAAAATTCGTCTAATCCATCAATATTTAGCAATTCGTCCAGGAGCTCCTGATCGTATGCTGCCACGGCACAGGTTCCGGCCTGAATCGCTTCACACGCGAGATAGAGATTTTGGCAGACATGTCCGGCATCTATCAGGATAACCCGATGCGCCGCAAGGGAGTAGCGCCACTCCATCCGATACGGTATGGTAGTCCAAACAAACGTCACGGCTCCTTTGCCAACGAAACTCTGTCCGAGGCAGGCACGCGCAAGGCGCTTGTCCATGTTCTCCACTTCACAAACGAACAGAAGTTCGTTTGAAACAGGCAGATAACGATATAGCCCCGGCTGGATACCCTCCACCCGCATCACGAACAGGTAAGTCTCGAAGCTATGGCGTGCACCCGCCGAGGGGACAGTTCGATAGGCGAGGTTACCACCAGCCGGTTGCCTGATTCCCTGGGTCACCCAAAGCAGAAAAGCAAGTTCGTCAATCCTCAGTTCTCCAGACGTAAATTTGCGCCGACTTCTCCTGTTGGATATCGCGGAGATGAGGTCTGCCTTTCCGATGGTTCGGGTCCATTGGTCGGATTTTGGCAGCTGAATGCGGCGGGCATTTGAATCGTATGGTTTCTCTATCGGAGGTACCGGGACGCCTTTATGCTGATCAGTATTGCGAAAGTCGATGGATTTGCGGATAGTGTCTTTAAGAAAATATCGATACTGTTCGGTCTTATTCATGCAATGTCCCTTCTGGTGAATGGTTGAGAACGGTCCGGCTGATCCCATGTTACCTAAACTGATGGGTTCTAGGTTCAGGGTTCAAAGGTTACAACCGATAGATACTGCTCACCATATTGAGTAGATATCCATAATTCATTAAAAAATGTCAAGAAAATTGATTGTATAGGTCAGCCCTCTAAATTTAACTGTGACCCATCCGGCAAGGGTGCCCTTTAATTTGTTTAAAGTTGTGACCTAGATTGCCGATATAAATGCTATTGTAATCTGTTCTAAAGGTGTTTAGGTAAAACGGGGAAGCTACGATGTACAAAATGCCATGCTATGAAGCTAAATATTTCCCGAAAAACTATTGGGAAGAAATCTCCGACATTGAAATGATGGATGGGTTATATCAAATTTATAACAAGATCACTCCGGTTATAAAGGAAATGATAGAGGGCAAGGAAATACAAATTGCAGATGCCATTTATCGGCTGAAATGGAAAGGCGGGGGATAAAAATCATTATTTTATCTTCAATCGCCTCGATTTATGTCAAAATTGAAGTCCCCTCGGTTTTCCCCTCAGCTCACCACCCAGACCGCCATATTGTTAAGCGATTTAATGATTTTTTCACTGGAACGGCCCCGGAAATGCTCCTGGGTAAAACTGATGACTTCCCTGCGGCCCACCACAATGGTGCTGACATTCTGGTAGGATTCCTGAATAATGTCCTTTAGAATCCCGGCTCTTTTGATCTGGGTTTTTACACAAACCGCCGCTTCAAAAAATACCGGCATCGTTTATGGCGGAATGATTTCAATGGGGGCATCGTGCGCCAGATCTTTGCACTGCGGCGGATGAACTCCCCGGGTAAAAGTTCCGGACCCGGGAAACGCCTTCGAAGCAATGGTTCCATTGTATCGTCTTTTAAAAAAAATCATGGTTTGATAAATTTTCAAATCTTTCTGAGCAAATTCCACCATATGCGGTATCAAATACAGCCGGGTCACTCTCCGCTTCGGTCGGCATTACCGCCCATTTCTTCTCCCTAAAATGCCCCATTAAGAAGCCATTTACATTGACTTAAGTCAATCCGCAGCCTTATCCTGTCAACGAATTGAATCCCTATGAGTTGTATTATTCAAACCAGGTATTAATATTTACGATACATCAGCTAAAAAAGAACCGGAAATTTTAATATATGAACCTTTCCCATGTTAAAAATGATGAATTAACCTTACTGGCCGTTCATGCCCATCCTGATGATGAGTCGATCAGCACCGGTGGCATACTTGCAAAATATTCGGCAAATGGCTTCAGAACGGTCCTTGCGTATGGTACCGCGGGCGAGGCCGGTGACATTCTCAATCCGGATTTTGTCACTCCCAAACCCGGGTTGAACATAAAAGAGATCCGGGCAATTGAGTTGGCGGCCGCCGTCAAAGTACTAACGGTGGAAACTGTATATTTTTTGGGATACCGTGACTCCGGTATGGCCGGCAGTCCAGAGAATCGTCACCCGCAGGCCTTTGCCCAGGCAAACATCCAGGAGGCCACAGCCAGACTGGTGGAAATAATAAGGCGGGTTCGCCCACAGGTGATTGTGACTTATAACGAGAAAGGAACCTATCTTCACCCGGACCATATCATGGCAAACAGGGTGACCTTGAGCGCATTTCAAGCATCCGCAGACTCCCAATTCGAGATCGGAGAAGCACTCGAGCCGTGGGGGCCGTCAAAACTGTACTACACGGCCATTCCTCTGGAAAGGATCCGCAGGATGTATAGAATCGTTAAGGAACGGGGCGAAGAACCCGGTTTCGATCCCGAAGTGTTGGGCACGGCGGAGGACAAAATATCAACCACTATCGATGTCCGGGAATACCTCTCTCAGAAGCTGGCGGCGCTCAATTGCCACCAGAGCCAAATGAATCCAAATAGTGTTATCAGGCGTATGTCCGAGGAAATGCGGGTGGAGGCCATGGGCTACGAACACTTCCAGTGCGTTCAGGGTTGCAATGCGGCCGCTACCAAGGAAACGGATCTCTTCGAAGGCATATACACCAGTTGAGTCAGATTCAATTGAAGAGGTATTTGGTAAATAACTGCGATCAGGCCCTATTTTTCACTTGTTCAACAATTCCGGCAAGGGCTTTGCCGGCTTTTTCCGCGATGTGATAGTCCGCTGTGGCAAATGCTTTTTCCGGGTTGACTTCAATGACGAGGGCACCGTTTTGTTTTGCCCGTGATGGTAATGAGGCCGCGGGCTGGACCACCGCCGAGGTCCCGATGACCAGCATGGTTTTGCACGTGGAAGATTCCCGGTAAGCTGTTTCCAGCGCCTCCCGGGGCAACTGCTCACCGAACAAAACAGTATTGGGTTTCAGCACCCCGCCGCATTCACAAAAAGGGGGATCGCCTTCAGGAACATGGGGAGCCAGATACTCTTTGCCGCAGCTTAGACAGTATATCTCCCTGAGGCTGCCGTGAATTTCAGTCACCTTCTGACTGCCGGCCTTTTTGTGAAGCCCGTCGATATTCTGGGTGATGACATGCCTCAGGGTGCCCATTTTTTCAAGGGCCGCCAGAGCATAGTGTCCGGGATTCGGCTGGTAGCTGCCGTAGTTTCGAATGAACTCGCCCCGGATAAGCCAGTATTTGGATGGATCCTGTCTGAAAACCTCCGCGGAGGCAAAGACCATGGGATCATACTTATCCCACAGCCCCCCTTTGGACCTGAACGTGGGGATCCCGCTCTCCGCCGATATGCCGGCGCCGGTCAATGCCACACATGGCCCAAATTTGACGAGTAGCTCGGCAACTTCTTTGTATAGAGCATCCACTTCATTCTCCCCCAATGTTGCCTATGATGGAGTTTCCTTTCCCCAAGTTCAGGCTCGAAATTTTTGACAGAAACTTCAAATGCTCTTTTTCAAGTTTGTGACCTCTATAATACAATTGAATGACGTCAATCGCGTCACGAGCCTCCGCCAATCGCTTTTGAAATCGGGAATATTTGATCTTTTTTAGATCGTCCAGATCCATGACCTCGATGAGATGCCTTGAGCCAAGGGCCCTTTTCCCGATGTATGAAATCAATTTGGACAGGACGATCATGGCATATCGCTCTATTCCCGGTTGCTGGGCCTCCAGGATGGTACCGCACAAAAATTCATAACAAACCGGCGGCCGCCCGATCGAAAGTTTACACCCGGTTTCGCTCAGCCAGGCTTTTTGAGTGCTGTAAAAAACTTCGGGAGAATGGTTTTTAGACAATAAAAAGAGAAAGGGGCTTTCAAGGGTCTCCCGGCAGTACACCGGTTTGCAGCAAACTTCCCTGCAGTTAGAACACCATTGAAACCAGAGCTCGGAAGAAAAGGCCCCAACTTCAGCCTCAAAGGCCGCATAGGCTTTCAGTACTTGTTTTAGTTCATCCATATTCAGGTTTGCGTTTCTCGGAAAATGCCGCCAACCCTTCCCGGCCGTCGGGATGATCGGCACAGGCTTCAAGTGCGGCTCTTTCCAATTCAAGCTGGGTCTCAAACGACGTATTATATGAGTCGGTGATAAGTTTTTTGGACCAGGCATAGGAGTTCAACGCCCGGCGGGAAAGTTGCTGCGCCATTGCCGTGGCCTCGACGAGCGCCTGACCGTCTTCCACCACCTTCGTTACCAGTCCCCAGGACAGGGCCTGATCGGCTGAAATAGGTTCGTCGAAGGCAGCAATTTCAAGTGCCCGCGCATATCCCACCAGTCTTGGCAGAGTGAAGGTGCCGCCGCCGTCGATGCATAAGCCGTTTGAGGTATATGCCTGTCTTAAAACTGCGGATTTATCCATCACCCTAAAATCACAGGCCAGTGCCATAGAAAATCCGCCACCGGCGGCCACCCCGTTGACGGCGGCCACCACCGGCTTTTTCATCCTGCGGATCTCCAGTACAGCCAGGTGGAATTGGGACGCCAGGGTGTGAAAAGCGGCCCCCGGTCTGGCCGGATATCCAAGGGCCCACTTGAGATCACCACCGGCACAAAAAGCCTTGCCCCTGCCGGTGACCACCACACCCCTCACGCTCTCATCTCCGGCCAGGGTGGTCAGCCGGCTCGTCAATTGGGAAACCAAATCATAGTTAAAGGCATTGTATGCTTGCGGCCGATTTAAAAAGACCTGGGCAATGGCATCTGTTTTCACCAGCTCGATTAATTCGCTCATTGAATTTTCCTTATACATCTTCCATTTGCAGCTCTGTGGTGATATCTATACAGCCCTTGATGGAGCGTGCCACCGGACAAAAGTCAGCGTGGAAGCCAAGCACCTTTTCCGCGGTTTCACGCTGTTCCGGTTTTAATTTCAGGTGATACGTCACATGGATTCGTTTGATCACCAGGATTTTTCCGTCTTTTTCAATCTCCCCTTTTGCTTCTGAGGTTAAAATGCCTTCCCCGGCAGGAATCTTGCGCGCTTCCAGCGCGCCGCCAAAAGTGCCGGTCAGTCAGCCGGCTGCCGAGGCCACCACATAGTCCACGGTGGTTGCCTGGGGTGCGTGTACATCCGGATCGACGCCATAATGCTCGGCAATCTCGGAGTGCACACCGAACAAAATCGGCGATTCCGTCTCCGGCAAATAAGCCCGCCGCAACGGTCCTTTTACGCGTTCGATTCTAGCTTTTGATATGTAAACAACTTCCTCGCTCATAGTTTCTCCTCTTATCTCAGGCGAATTACGCATGAGATTGGTGTAGATCGAGAATTAAAGGTTTTAGTTTAGACTAAACCCAAGCGCTGGAAACAAACGACCCCCTTCTGTCCGATATGATGCCGTCCACCACATACCCCCGGGTGACAGCCGCCCGCTGTCTGGCATCGCTCATGGGGTGCTTGCCATAGGTTTGCCGAATATCCAGATAATTTTTTATCAGTAGCTGTTCTTCGTCGTCGCCCCCCCGGGCCATCTCTGCGGCCGTCAGATTGCTGCGTTCCAGCGCCGCGGCCACGCAGCCGCGTATATATCCCGGGCGATTGACGTGGTTATCCAGCAACAGGGCGACACCGTATTCCGAAGTGATCAGATCAACCAGGGCATAACCGCCCAGCTTGGAAGACTTGACAGAGTAAAACTGATGGATACGATTGATGGCATGCAGGATCTGGGCAGCCTGGACCTCGATATCGGCTCCGGCCCGCACAAACCGATAGGCCCAGATATGTTCTCGCAGCATGGCTTTATCAGCGGCGGAAGTTAATTTTTTCCCGCGATAGCTGAACCACCCGGTTTTTTTGTCGACATCCACAACATCCAGACCGAACTGGCCCCAGTAGTGTTGAAAATCATCCGGATAGCGTTCCTTGACAATCTTAATCAGTGCCGGCAATTCACCGGGTTTGCCGGGCCCGCCGGCTGTCCACTGGAACATGCCGAAACTGATAGATTGATTGTCCCAGGTATTGACCGCGTCCAAATTGCCTTCATTTTCAGAAGTGGCAAAGATAACGTTCATTTCTGAATCGGTCAGGTTTACTTCCAGTAACCTTTCCCGATGATTGCCGATAAATGTTTCCGGCTCCTGCAATCCAACCCGATACAGGCCTTTGCGATGTTGCCGACCCACAAAAATCTTCTCCGGTTTTGCCAGCAGGGTTACGTAGATCACCTTATTTTCGACACTGATTCGAACCCGTTCTTTGCTAGCCGCCTTAACACCCCCAGAGGTGTTGACAACGCTGGGAACCTCGGCCACCTCCTCGGGTAACTGCAGGTGCTGCCCCACCCGTATTTTGTTCGGATTGACGATCCCGTTCAGCTCTGCAATAATTCGCCATTTGCCGGCCGAGCCCAGAGCACCGGTGGCAATTTTCGACAATGTATCACCCGGCTTAACGATATATTCCGACATTATGTGGTCCCCCTTTTTTCCGCAGATAAAGATTTTGGAATTATCCGCCCCCCATTCCCTTATAGTCAGATAGACTTAAAACCCGGGCATACACTGAACCTAGCGCAGCCATAAACGATCCATGAACCTGGTCTGCTGCGATGGTCTTGCCGCCAAAGTCAAGATTTCTAGTGGCACAGGCATCCTGGATGACCACGCAGTCAAAGCCGAGATCGAAGGCCGCCCGGGTGGTGGCGTCAATGCACATGTGGCTCATGGCCCCGCAAATAACCAACCGTTTGATGCCGTCTTTGTTGAGTTCTTCCAGAAGCCCGGTCTCCCGGAAACTGTTCGGATAGTGTTTTGCGATGACCGGTTCATCGGCAAACGGTTTGATGTCGTCGTGAATCTCGACTCCCGGTGTGTCCGGGAGAAAAAAGGTCGCATTTTCCTGGTCGGAAATATGCTGGATATGATAAGTCGGCCGGCGATTTTCGCGGTAAAATGACAACAGCTCCTTCGCCTTGGTCACGGCCTCCCGGATTCCAACCAGCTCCATGGCGCCGCCGGGGAAATAATCGTTTTGAAGGTCAACAAGAATGAGTCCGGTTTTCATGATATGCTCCGATTCGTCGTAATAGGCTGGCATGGTTACATCTGCAGTGGTAAGTGTCTGTCGATCACGGCATCGTAGCCGCTTTGGCAAAATTGCTCAGCGCTTTTTCTATTTTTTTTAGGACCTCGGCACATCCCGTGATCCCGTGGCGCTCGACCAGATAATTTGGATCATTATACGAAAACCATACTGTACCTTCTTGATCTTCCCAGATAAGCGCTTTTTGCGGAAGATCAATCGCCGTACTCTGACTGCACAGCATCAGGGGTGTGCCCACTTTGGGATTGCCAAAGACGACCAATTCTGTGGGGCGTAATTTTTTGCCCACTTTTTGTGCACCTGCGGCATGGTCGATTCTGATAAAAACGGTCATCCCCTTTTGCTTGAGTGTATTTTCGAGTCGATCGGCCGTGGCTTTTACCGCATGTGTACTTTTTACACTGATAATACCATTGTCGGCATAAGCCATTGACGCCAGGAAAAATATTGCTGTGATGGTGTAAAGTATTTGTCGCATGGTCATCCTCCTTTTTGATTAATTGTTAAAACGCCTCCCGAATCCGCAGAAAGGAGGCAAACCGGGGAATACCCGATTCGTGAAATCCATAATACTTAAATGTAATCGTACTTCCCACAGGCGGTGGATTTTCGCGCTCCCGATCGGTAAAACCGGTCCCAATTGCAAATTGAATTCCATTCGGCAGTTCAACCAGCAGTGCTCCAAGACGCCCTGCATGTTTTCCCGAACCGGGGAGGTGTTTGATGACTATCGCCTCTTCATCCCTGAAAGTCTTGACTTTCAACAGATCATAGGATCGTCCGACGGTATAGGCAGAATCAGGTTTTCTTAACATCAGCCCTTCGCCGCCAAGGCCTTCAATTTCCCCGAGCTTTCTCCGCAGATGCATCTCATTTTCACAAATTTGCTGTTTTAATACTTCAGTGTAGGAGTTCGGGTGTTGTCGGAACCAGCGACGTGCAACATCAAGGCGCTTTTCAAATCCACCTGCCGCTCGGGGTGCATCAAAGATCAAATAGCGCACTTTTTCCCATCCGGCATCCGGTACCTTGCGGCGAATAATGCCGACAAGTTCTGAAAATTGCCGTCGCCCTATCCAAAGCTCGCCATCCAAAGGAGTCGAAGGAAAATTTTTGGTAAACCATTTTGGAACACGAAACGGGTTGCCGGAACGGGAAATCATCTCCTCTCCCGTCCAGTATCCCCGCACCCCATCCAGTTTTTCACTCATCCACCAACCTTTAATATCAATTTTTGGATCCCACCGCTGCGCCAGCATCACGGGTGTCTTTTGCGGTTCAGTTCCGACTTTTGGGGAGGTTGAGAGAGCTGGTTTTGGCTGCAGTTGGAATCTGACCGCCAAGTCATCCCGCCATTTATCATCAACCATTTCATATTCCAGCCGGAGGACTGCTTTTAGCTTAAATTCAGGATGCTCCCAGGAAGTAAATAATTGTTTTCCGGAGGGCCCACCTGCTTTTGTTGCATCAGGCAGACGATCCCAATGTCTTTGGCATATCTCAAAAGATGACCGCCAGCCTCCGGCATTGAAGAATGAATCATAAAATTCGAGCACTTCTGCAGCCGGGAATTTTGTTTGAACACGGTAACTTGTGGACTTCGTTCGCGCGGAACGATCAACTTCTTTTTTTATATCGTAACCGCTGTGAAAGACCGGAATTTCAATGGCTGGAAAAGGATCTGTCTCTTTCCCGTATGCTAGAGATAACGAAAAGTAGATACAGGCAAACAGACATAAAAATCTAACCGCTGTGGATCTTATTCGCATGTGATACACTTTTCAAACCTAATGCATTTCTATCAGCAGGTCCACCAGATCCCCAAAATGCGCAACGGCCCGCTCGATCGGCTCCGGTGAG